>CAJAPL010000094.1 GCA_903943625.1 uncultured bacterium | reverse complement strand
TCAATACTTCAAAGCTGTGCAAAAATTTCTTTGAGAATCAATCCATGCTCAGATTTTAAATATGTTGGAATAGCGACATCTGACTCTAGTATCTCTTTAATTTTTATTATTTTATCTGATTTTTCTTCTTTTATTTTAGAATCGTCAATCAATGGTTCCACTTGGTCATTATCTATAGTGGCAGCTCACAAATCTTTTTTTGTTTCTTTTGTTTCTTCTGTTTCTCCTGGTTTGGTGATAGGTTTCTTACCTTTCATTGTAATAGATTTAAAATATAAAACCAGGCGAAACATATATAAATAATACGAAATATCAATTGGTAACTAGTATATTCTGTTGTCAGAAATTAGCAACAATAATGAAAATATAAAAATAAATTCAGATTTTATTTCTTTTTTTTGATTGTTTTGACTGTGTTTAACTTCCAGATATATTCAAATATTCCAACCAAGGTACTATAAACTTCGTTGTTCTCTATTATGATTGCATTGGGCACATCATTTTTATCAAAAAACAAAACAGATATTTTGCCAGGTCAATAAATATTTATATCGGCATGTATAGGCAAAGGAAAATCTTGGATAACTACAGTTTTTCTGCCATATTTTTTATCATCTAGTAATTCTTTTTTGATATCGGTACCATCAGCAGTTACTATCCTCCTAGATATCAATCATCTTTTTTTTCTGAGTAATCTATAGCGTCATATATGTGCAGTGAAAGATTTTTTATGTGTTTTGGGCGTTCACAATATTACTCTCATGTCCTCAGTCGTATTTGCAAAATCAGCAAATAATTTTTCTAGTCATCATATTCATTCCAAATATTTTATTTTGGGAGCTGTTCATATTTTTTCTACTAGAGCAAGCAATTCAGGCGCCTTTTCTTTGAATTCCAAAAATTTTTGTTCCAAAAGATCCAAGAGTATTTTGGGAGAAACTACGGAAAAATATGTTATCTCTTTTCTCTGCAAAGTATTTACAATTCCTTTGATTTTTAAGTCTTTGAGGATTGTATAAACCGTTACCCTTTTGATTCACGTATTTCTAGCGATTGTACTAGCGGGGCTTGAACCTAGTTCTAGAGCTACTAAATAAACCTTAGCTTCTTTGTCTGAGAAGCCATACGTCTGTAGCGTGGGTATAAGATCTGAATTCATGAGTAACGTAAAAACGTAAAAGTGTAGAAACGTAGAAGCATATTTACATTTTTGCGTTGCTACGTTGATACATCTTAAGTTTATTCAGAATTGATTTTTTTGCAAATATCGCTACGCGATATTTATAATTCTCTCATACAAAATTTTGCTATTCGAAATACAAATTTATAAGTTAATTTACAAGCAAATTTATAATTCTCTCATACAAAATTTCTTACAAAATTTTGCTGTTCGAAATACAAATTTATAAACATAATTCTCAGCTTAAAAACTGACTAATAATTGTGATTATTGATTGTCAAACTACTATTGACTTTTTAATTCTAATATGTATAGTATTTAGTACAAAATTGTAAAATAAAAACTCTAAAATAAAATTGCGATATGAAAAACAAAACCTTATTGACTATGTTCATCGCCCTTGGCGTAGCAGTTGGCTCGTTCCTCCTTTGTTGGTTAGCCGCATCCTGGTTGGATGAAAAAGGCTTGATGGTATGGGGACTCGTACTATTCATGATTTCAGTCATAGTTGCAAGCGTTCGCGCTCAAAAACTTTGGCTTATGAGAAAAATCATGAAGTCCCTGGATCGCTCCAAGGTAGGAATCGTTGGAGATTCCCATCTCACTGGGACCTTCTATGCCTGGGTGCAGGATGGTATAGTAAAAGAGTTTTTCGCTGGTAAATGTATTGGCCCAGCGGACGCCTCCAAGACGAAGCGAGATAAGAAAACACATGTCCGGTTTATTTAACCTGACGTAAACGAACAAAAGAAAAGAA
Organism: uncultured bacterium; assembly: GCA_903943625.1. Lineage (GTDB taxonomy): Bacteria > Patescibacteriota > Gracilibacteria > Absconditabacterales > Absconditicoccaceae > UBA6263. The sequence goes on along the minus strand of CAJAPL010000094.1, from coordinate 1,175 downwards.
TGACCGGGTTTCCTGCCATTCTTTTTGTTATGATAATTTTTTAAAACATCTATTGACTTCTTTATCTAAATATATATAGTAGTTAGTACAAAATCGTTAAACAAAAACTTAAAACCTCACGACCATGAAAGGATTATTAAGCCCGGGCATGATTTACAAGAATATCCTGCTTAGAATGCTCCCCGCCACGATTGTTATAACAATTACTGCCGGGTTGATTGCATTCTTTGTAATCAGTGACCTGCCACTCGTGCCTTCCATTATTATATCGTCCACTATTATTGCTATCGTTGTAGCCTCTGTTTTCTGGGGAGTCCGCATAGCAAAACGCAGCCTAATAAACAAGGTTATGCGAGTGATCGAAAAGGGAGACATCAAAATGGAGGGGAATTTTATTGCGCAGATCACTGGATCCATTGCCGTGAACGACTGCGAAGTGACATTCTCCATTGATGACACAAAGTTAACCATGGCGGAAGACACTACCCCCCCAACAGCACCCAGGGACATTATTATTTGCTAAGGTTTTCCTTGAGCAAAGGAGAAGCAGCTAAGTTTTTAGCTGCTTTTTCTCTATATAAAATTTTTTAAAAAGGGTAACTTGAAACCAAGTTACTCTCTTCACAAATACTCACATTACTTCGTATCCAGGGAATCCAGTGATGAAAAAGCCGCTTTATATGGAGTACCATATCGGGTTCTTTCACTGCATGGATCATACCATAGCTCAAAGGTTGCTCCAGTTTCCCTCACATCTATAGAGTCACCTTTTGACAGGTGCTTCCGGGCAAATTCATAGCCCTTTGATGTGACGTAAACTGCCTTGAGGTTGCCACGCACTGAGCAAACTATGGTCTTGCCCTCTGGTCCCAATACGATAGTCTTGATTTTGCTTTGATAGTTTTGTGGGAGGAAATAAAATCCGATTCCAGCCAACAAAAGCAAAGCCGCAATAATTAACACAGTCTTCATCATAGGTCGTAGGTTTAAGATTGACATCTCCGTAAATATAGAAATAATATTTTTTTGCAATATATATTTTTTCAAGGTGTTGTAATTTTACAACAACCAGCTTCGAAACCAATAACACAATAGAATAATAAATAATAAAATTTGACAAATATGATTGTTGCGGGTATAATTTAGTCAGGTTTTATAATATTTAGTTTTCATTA
>CAJAPL010000093.1 GCA_903943625.1 uncultured bacterium | reverse complement strand
TACTCAGCTTAGAATGGTCGGAATAGTTCAAGTTTCAGTAATAGTTGTACAAGGAATAATTTTCTGAGAATCTGATAATGATGTAATCAATCATGTTTGTCATTGATATACTCGATTTGCTCATCATTCTGTTTCTACCTTTGCCATAAGAAAAAATCATGCATTAGCAGTTCATCATTTTGTAATTATTCCATAGGCGTAATCTCAAACATTGTTATATTCAGTGAAAAGAGTTGTATCTGGACTAGGATCTTTTGGCATTACTGTTACATATTTTTGTAATGCGGTACTGATAAGTGATATAGCTCATGAAGTTGCTGATCATAATAGTGGGGGATAAGTTGATTTATCCATAGAATATGAAACTATTGCTGTTGCTACCTGTTGTAGATCTGCTTTCCTTGCTACATCGTTTGCCCTTCATCTTACTGATGTCAGTCTAGGTATAAGTGCTGCTGCTAGTACTCATATAATTACGATAACTATTAGCATTTCAACCAATGTAAATCATCTTTTCTTTTGACCGAAATTCATTTTTTATTTTTTATAATGTAAAATTATAGGAATAAAATATATATTTATACCTAGTTTGCAAGTGTAAATGTGCAGAATAATATTTTATAAGGTTTTGTATATACTAGGGGATGGCTGGTAAATAAGATTATTCATCTCCAAGATTGTAAGCAATCAGAATAGCTGTGTATATGGGACATCTACCAAGCAACAAATCTTATCTACCGATGTTTCTCAGTTGTCAGCAATTGCTGATAGGATTTTTTTTTCGTCTGCAGACAAAGTGATGTCGGGAGTTGAAGATTTTTTATTGGCTGATCGTGGCTGAAAACTAGATGAAAGAAACCTATCAAAATCTGAAACTAAATTTATTTTTTTATCGGAAATGTACTGATGGAGTCAGGCGCTTTCAGGAGAAAATATATTGTCAGCTACCCCATAGATAGGCCTGCCCATATCGATAGCAAAATCAACCGTAATCAGACTGCCAGATTTGGATCATGCCTGAGGCAAAAATAATGCATCAGAAAGTCAAGCTATCAAGCGATTTCTCTGAGGGAATGAATAGCGCTTCGGCTCAAAATCAAGTTTAAAATCACTGATCACGAGTCATCCATGAGAGATAATATCTCAAATAATATTGCGCTCTCCTCTATTTAGATATCGCCTAATTCATCAGCCTAGAACTGCTATCGTGGGGATATCTTTGGAAATTGAAATGCTGTGACACAATTGGTCTACTCCATAAGCCATGCCTGAGATAGTCACTAAATTATAATTTTGAGCAGTTGATAAAAGTTTATTGATAACTTTGTCTGAGTAATTTGTTTTTTTTCTAGGTCATACGATTCACAGGATATCTCTGTCTAGAAGAGATAAATCTCACATATAGTAAATGATGTAGGGCTTGGATTTGATGAGATGAAATTTGTAGTGGAAGGCTAATTCTCAATCTAGGATAGCATGGACATTGTTTTGTTGCATCCGGGATGAAAGATTGCTTGTATCAATATCAAAATGTTTTCAAGCTTTGAGATCTTTGATTGTTATAGTTTCATCTAGTGAATATCGCAATGCTTGCTGATGCATAAAAACAAAATAAAAATAAATCTGAT
>CAJAPL010000092.1 GCA_903943625.1 uncultured bacterium | reverse complement strand
TTGTAAAGTATATCCTGAGGTGAAACTTAGTGATATTTATTCTTGGATAAGAAAATGAGAAATCAAGTTGAATGGTAAGAAAGTAAAAGAGGAGTATAGAGTCAAGGTTTGAGACCAGATAGTGTTTATGGAAGACCATTTATGAAAAAAAGATCTTAGGACATTGATGTCTCCCAAAGATAAGAAAATGAAGAAACTAGAAATAGATGATGTAAAAAAAATGATAATACATGAAGATAAAAACTGGATAGTATTTGATAAGCCAGCTTGAGTAATTATCCATCCTAGTGATAAACATTGGAATGATCTGTGTATGAATGATTATCTAGAGAGATATGTTGAGATGACTATCTGAACAACGACTAAATGAGAGGACGATAACGAAACTTTCAAACCATCATTTGGATATAGGTTAGATAAGGATACTTCATGAGTTTTGATTGCTGCGAAGAACTACCCTGCACTGCAATATATAAATGAAATTATCAGAGACAGGCAGATGGAAAAGAAATACCTAACTATTGTCGTGGGTGATTTTCCTAAGCATTTGATAATAGATAAATCATTGGAAAAAATTTATGACAAAAAATTTGATAGATCCCATATGGTAGTAGATAGGTCTTGAGTAACTGCTTTGACCGAGTGTCGAAATAAAAAAACGATTGATCATCCAGATTTATGACCATTGTCATTATTGGAAGTTAAAATAGATACCTGAAGAATGCATCAGATTAGGATTCATTTATCTAGTGAATGATACCCAGTATTGGGAGATATGATTTATGGTAACCCAGCCGTTAATAGGAAACTTTACAAAAATTTGAATATCAATAGGCAGCTTTTACATTGTCGGAAATATGGATTTGTAAATATATGAGACCAAAAGAGAAAAGAATTTACCGCAAATATCCCAGCAGACTTTGAAAAAATCATTGAATTGAAATAAAAAATGTTTAGACTCCAGTATTGCGATTTTATTATTTAAAATTTAACTTATGTGAAAGATTATTTTGACTACAATTTTTTGGGCTTTGATAATTGTGATAGCTTGATTCTATTTAAAATTTATGGATCAAGATTTGTGACAACAAGCTGCAAACTGGATTATGAATGTACAGACTGTGACTTCTTCTACAGATGGTACTTTGAGCGGAGATATCGTTGACCCTACCCAATCTCTACTTAGTGGTATGGTTGCTATGCAACAACAATTAACAGACGGATTGTCTGGCTTAAATGTAAAATTAGATGAAACAAAGACTTTGATAGAAGATAATATGAAAGTTAAAGCTCCAGTTACTCCAAAGAAAACTGGTACATGAACAACAGAAGGCGGATCAACATGAACATGAGCGTAATTGATTTAATCTTTAAAATACAAAGATGAAAAAAATTTTTTGGACCACAGTATTTTGGTTAGCTGTCATTTTGATATTCCGATGATATCTGAGATGGTTTGATGACTGATTAGCAAAAAATGTTTCTAGTCTGATATGAGCACAGACAGCCTGTGTTTGAACTAGCTCTACTTCACAAGAGCTATTAGACCAGATCAAAGCTATGCAAATCCAGCTTGATAATATTTCTCAATCTTTGACTACAAATTGATCAGAAGGAAACAATCCACAAGTATTATGACCACAGACAGTAAAATTATTTTATTTCAATCAGTTAGAGGACAACAAATTGCCTATAGCGCAGCAATTGAACTCAGCTTCAGTGTTGCCTATACAACGTGTAATCTCTTGATCAAAAAACATTATAGAAGACACGATAAACTCTTTATTGGAATGAAATCTAACTAGTGAAGAAAGAACAAAATGATTTACTACTGAGTTCCCCAACGAATATTTCCGTCTTATGTCATCCAATTTAAAATCTGACTGAACACTAGAACTTACGTTCAACGAAGTCCCAGGATTTACATCTTGAGGTTCAGCTCGTGTATTTATACTTAGAGCTGTAATAGAAAAAACAGCTAAACAATTTGATAATGTAAAAGCTGTAAAGATATTACCAGATACATTATTTCAACCATAAAGGTACTGAATAAAAACATAAGAAAGGTCCTATCTGCTTAGTCTGATAGG
>CAJAPL010000091.1 GCA_903943625.1 uncultured bacterium | reverse complement strand
TCCCGATTCATCGGGAAGGCGAGGGGTTCGACAAAAACAAAACAAACAATTTAGGCTCTATGATTCAAGCTATTGTCCAATAACAATGGGATTCAGCTTTAAACATGGGCCCTTAGCTCATTTGGCTAGAGCGCCTGCTTTGCACGCAGGAGGCGAGGGGTTCGACTCCCCTAGGGTCCACCATTAACATATCTCAGTTCAAAGTCCTGCATTCCAAATAAATGCTCCCATAGTTCAATGGATAGAACAGCAGCCTTCTAAGCTGTGGATGTAGGTTCGATCCCTACTGGGGGTAAATTAAAAACATATCAACATAGTTCAATGGTAGAACAAGCCCCGACTCTTCGGGGTGGATGTAGGTTCGATCCCTACTGGGGGTAAATTAAAAAAGTTAAATCACAAATCATCTCATGGGAAATATTCGATAAAGTATTTACCTGCTCTCGTAGTCTAGCTGGTCTAGGACGTCACCCTCTCACGGTGAAGATCGCGGGTTCGAATCCCGCCGGGAGTGATTTAAAAAAATATATCTTATTGTCTTTAGCCTTACATCCAATTATATGCCCCAAGCCCCATTTGTAAAAAAACCTTTTGTGAAAACCACTTTTGTGAAAAAGCCTTATGAAAAAAAATTTGCTAGTGATTCCAATAGAGCTAGGATGGTATTCATAAACGACAACATAAAGGCAGCAAGCATGATGATAATTGATGATGAAAAAACCAATCTATGAACATTACCTAGAAAAAGAGCACTTGAAATAGCAGAAGAAAAATGATTAGACTTGGTACAAATAGCTTACGATCCGATAAAAATGATATCAACAGTAAGGCTTACAGATTATTGAAAATATATGTACCAAAAGTGAAAAGATGAAAAAGAACAGAAGAAAAAGCAAAAACCTAGAGAAATGAAAGAACTAAAATTAAATTATTGAATATGAGAAAATGATTTATTGCTCAAGATCAAGAAGGCGGAAGAGTTCTTAAAAGAGTGAAACAATGTTAAAATATTTATAAAGTTAAAGTGAAGAGAAAACATATACGCCAAAAAAGCTATAGAAAAATTAAGCAAAACCAAGGAGACGCTATCGCAATTTTGAAAATCACAATATGAAACACCGAAAAAAGAAATGAATGGATACAGTATTATTTTATTTAGTAAATAATGCCTATGGCAATAAAGCTTAAAACGCACAGCTGAGCAGCAAAAAGATTCAAAGTAACAAAGAAAAAAAAGGTATTCGCCGAAAAAGCTTGCAATAACCATCTTTTGACAAACAAGTGAAAAGCACACAAAAATAGTCCTTATGGGAAACAACTAGAAAAAACTCGCAGCAAGAAGATAAAAAATTTAATCCCTTATAAATAACAAATGGTAAGAGTAACAAACTGATTACAAAGACACAGAAGACATAGAAAGTTTATCAAACTTGCTAAGTGATTTAGACTTTGAAGAAAAAACGTATATAAACAAGTCAGACTAGCTCTAGTAAAGCAAGGTCAACACGCTTATCAAGCAAGGAAAGAAAAAAAGAGAGACTTTAGAACGCTATGGATTGAAAGGCTTTCTGCTGTTCTTAGAGAAAAATGAAATAAATATAGTGAATTTATAAATTCAATGAATGTGAAAAACATTATAATAGATAGGAAGGTATTGTCCAATATAGCTATAGCATTTCCTAGAGTATTTGACAAAATATATGATGCAGTTACAAAATAACAATCATAAAGGCCCAAATCCAATTCTGAATCCCGAATAAACGCTTCTGGATTCAAGATAAGCCCGGGTGGCGGAATTGGTAGACGCACAGGACTTAAAATCCTGCGATAGAAATATCGTACCGGTTCGATTCCGGTCCCGGGCACTTAGACTTGTATTTAAGCACAAAAAACATACAAGTTACGAACCCGTTTTTATTACTGTTACAACATTTTAAATGTGATTTACTATTCGAAGAGCAGGTGACTTAAACACAAATGAGAGAATCATCGCTTTCTACAAAAAAGAGCTTCGAGCTTCCCATATTTTGGATAAAGCAAAGAAACAGAAACACTATTGAACAAAACGATATAAGAAATTTGTTGATTTTGATTTTCCAAGTTCAAGGAGATATAAGAGGATGAAAGCTATAGTTTGAAGCACATATAGAAAAAATAAGAAAAAATACAACACTCTTGCGCAGCTATGAAAGATAGTATAAAT
>CAJAPL010000090.1 GCA_903943625.1 uncultured bacterium | reverse complement strand
GTTTTAGATTTATTTCTTTTTGTTAACAACCCTTTTTACATATTCTTCTGAACTCATAATTTTTCTCATATCTGTTATTTTTTGAGTAAATTCTATTCAGTTTAAATGATCATATTCATGTTGGATAACTCTACTTAAAAGACCATCTGCCTTTAATTTAAACTTTTTTCCATTATCATCAAACGCTTCTATAACTATTTTTTTTGGCCTTTTAACAGGGGCAAAGAGTCTTGTATAAGCGACACTGCCGCAAGATTCATATATTGTGCATTCTTGTTTTGATTCCCACGTAATTATAGGATTAATGAAAATTCTCAAAAAGTTATCATCAGTTGATTTTCTATACATTGTAGATCTTATTTCGGTTACGAAAATTCTTAATTTCACTCCAATTTGTGAGGCGGCCATACCAATTAAATTTTTTGCCCTCATAGTATCTATTAGGTTAGTAATGGTTTCCTTAGTTTCTAGTGAATGAATATTATTAACTTTTTTTGCATTTGCAGAAAGAATCGGATTCCCAATTTGAATAATATTTTCTATAATCATATAATAATTTGACGTTGTAAAAAAATTCTTATATCCAAGAAATATATATTCTTTCCTAAAAAACAATCTTATATATCTCATAGATTTTCTATATTTCCAAAATACTAAAAATACCATCGACTTCTTTCTTCAAACCTACAATCCAATCAAATAGGGTAGTTCGTAAGTCAATTAAGCTTGGCTAACTTGTAAATTCAGAAGCTAGTATTATGGATTTTTTATAATTTCAAAAAATGAAATATAATTGTTTTTAATTGACTACCAAAACCGAAACAAACTTGAAATCTTTATTTAAATATTTATGTTCTCTTTGGCATAAAAGCCATTTTAAACTATGATGTCCTCATCAAACACTTCAGTGAACACTACTTAAGCATTCTCCGTTGCAAATAAGTAGTTCAGATTGTAACAGTCTGTCCTGAAAAAAAAGCAACGCACTTTGAGAAACTGTTTTTTGACAGTGACTTGGTGGGTTGCTTTTCTCTTGGTCAGAAATATAATTTTATTTTTCTAATTACGCGAAATCAACTGGAGTATCAGCGTAATATACTGGATCCCCATATGAATGAATAAGACACTTTTCATCTGAACCAGATCATTTTCAATAACTACAGTCTAATAAATAAGTTACTGTATGTACCTCATCTCATATTTTTCATTGTAGATCTGCTGTTACGGTACCACCAGTATTTTTATCGATTCATTTATGAGTAAATTCAGCATTTTTGATCCCAATATCTTCAGCCATAGCTCACATGCCTTTAACTATTTCTTCTACGGGTTTTTCTCAATTACTAGGTTTGGTAACATCTACATTGGTTGAAGGACAATTTTTATACTTTTCTAAAAGATTGTTTTCTTTTATCTCTCTGCCCTTTTGTGCATATCAAGCTATTTCATCACCGAAACTTGTCTTATTTAATTCTGTGGCCACCTCTTTTGCTCAGTCTGTTTTATTTACTGTATTTAAAAATTCTGTAGCATTTCAACTCTCTACAAAATTTGTAGAATTGTTATATTCCCTTGCATTACTACTTATAGATTCAGAGTTGTTTCAACCAGACATCAAATAAATAAAAAAATAAAATATTACATTTGAGTCAATAATATAATCAAATTTTCTATATCTTTTTCATCTTGTATTTTGGATATCTCTTCTTGTTCTTTTAAATTTTTCATAAAATCTATAAGTTTTTGTGCTTTTATTTTTCGCTTCTTGTCTTGTATTTCATCGATATGTTTTTCTAATATATTATACATCCCATCAATATCCTCTTGTGTGCAAGATGGACTTCTTAATAATGACAAAAGATTACTCATTATTGATCGATGAGGCTCAAGCTTCTCAAAAACTTTTATAAGATAATCTTTCTTGGTTATTGGCTCTAAGTTATATAATAAACATCACATAACTATGATAATCAAAAAAAATATTCTGTCAAATTAATGGTGCACTTGGCCATACCCACATTATTTCAATCAAATCTAGTCAATCTATACGATGGGCCTATATGTAAATATTTAGTGGTAAAAGTCTTGAAAAAAACTATATCTTTTTATAGATAAAAAACATTTATTTTTAGGCTTTTTCATGCAAGACAAACTCTTTTCATTCAAACAAAAATCAACAGATTTTATTGTAGAAGAAGAATTACCTTTCACTTTAGCCGGTAGGGGAGACGCGTTTTTTGTATTTTTTGAAAAGAGGAACCTCAATACTATGGATGTTGTGGATCATCTCTGTCATATTTTCAATATATCTAGATTAACATTGGGAATAGCAGGATTAAAGGACAAAAAAGCTATTACTAGACAGCGAATCTGTATTTACAAGAGTGCTCTAAAAAAAATTGGTTGAGAAAATATCTTTTTACAGTGATTATCAGAAAAAGTTAAGATTCTCAAAACTGATTGGCACACCAAACCTATGGGCATGACTACTCCGATAAGAAATATTTTCCATATCAGGCTCAGGGCAAATAAACATCTTAGTTTACAAGAAAGAGAAACAACAGAGAAAAAAATAGCGAGCATCTGTGAAAAATGATTCCCAAATTTATTTTGATCTCAAAGATTTGGCATAGAATGAATAAATCCTAGACAAGGTAAAGATATACTAGACGGGAAATTAAAACTCAAAGATAAAAAAGAGCGTATGTTCAAAATACAAGCTTACGCAAGCAAAATGTGCAACGAATAT
>CAJAPL010000089.1 GCA_903943625.1 uncultured bacterium | reverse complement strand
ATTTTAGCATAATAAGGTTAATTTTCTAAATATATCTAATTATAAATCTTTTGAGGAATTTGTCAAAAAAAGAGCCTGCAATTTGGTTCTGATTTTTTTTATAATTTAATAAGATTTTGAGATTATTGTTGGAACCCGTCTACAGCAAAACCTCGAGAAAATACGTTTTTCTGTTAAAAATTGAAGTAATTATGACCTCGAAGTATCTATTGACATTTGTTAGCAAATATTTATACATATAAGACCAAAAACAAGAAGAAAATGATACGAAAAATTTTTTGGGCCGCTATCTTCACAGTAGTGTTGATTCCGGTCGTACAGGTACTCGCCAATGGAGACGCCTTAGGCGACTTCTGGCAACTTCTGGGATTATCTGTGGTACTGCTCGCAGCTGCTGTGGATCAATTCTTTGGGGGATTCCCCTTGGTGAAGTGGATTGTGCGATTTGTTGCCGTGGCAGGAGCGGTCCCCTTCATAATCATCATAATCGGGTATTTTACTTAACCCTTTATGAACCAGCACGTTTTTTGGAGCCCTCAATTTTTTTGGGGGCTTCAGACTTATTGGAAAAAATATTTTTGTAATGATCTATTTCAATTATCGTAGCATTGCTAAATTTACTCAAAATCTGAGTTGTAAGTTGGTATGGTTTAGCTTTGGATGCTAGTTAGATTAGCATAATAGATGGTGAAGCCTAAAAATGATAAAGCGGTAGTGATTGAAAAAGATGGTTCAAGTAAAGAAATTTCTATTTGAGATTTTACTTATTAAATTTATAAGTATTTCGATTAGTTTTTTATTATATATCAAATCATTGATGAGAAAATTTATTATTTTATTGATAAGCTTTTTGGTTTTATGAGGGATGTCTGTGTTTGCTGCTAGTTGTGCAAAAGAATGACAAAACTATAATAATTGAATAGATGCTCAATGACCTTTTAGTTGCTGTAGTGGACTTAAATGATTTACTGGCTGAGTAAATAGCGAGTATGCGCCATTATGTTATAATAAATCAAAATGAACTCCTATATGTAAAAAAGTATGAACAATTAAATGACGATATTATACTAGCTGAACATTGTTGAAAAAAGATAATGAATGCGCTAAATATACTCAATAAAGCGGCTAAAAAAATCATATAATAAAAAATATTGGATGCATGATTCCCCTTGCACTAGATATTGACTTTTGGTTGCAAATAAACATACTATTAGCCATAAATAAAATAATATAAACATAACTCAAGGAGGACCCAAATCGTGAAAATTAAAATTTTTTTTTATTTAGTATTGGTCATTATTTTTGGTGGCATTGTATTTGAAATTTTAGCAACAACCTGGGGCCCCAGGGGCCACTTTTTATTCCTATTGCCCCTGACTGCGGCTCTGATCCAAGCACTGAAGATGCGGGATAAATCCTATATTTGGATCTTATTCTATGTCTCCATGGTGTATGCATTTGTCATAGGAATAAAATTCGTTGCTGGAAAGGACATGTTGGGAATGACAGGCGTAACCGTAATCGTCGGCTTTCAAGTTTTATCCATATGCTTTTGGGCATTAGGTATCTTGGATGATGCTGCGATATGGATATGGGAGTCAAAAATGTTCGCCCCGATCAGAGTGATTTATTGGCTTATTGTAGAGTTTATTCCCATGATGAAACAAGCCCGGGGATGCTAAAAAATTATTAACTAACAAAAACTTAAACGACATTGTATGAAAAAACTTATTGTATTTTTTATTTTAGTTATTTTATTATTTTCGTTGGGGATGTTTTTGAATATCGACGCCCTCAACAAAATGATACTGAATAACACAGTTAATAGCCAATGGGCTAACAGGATAAATTGGATAGGATTTCTCGTATCCTTTCCTCTCTTTATTCACGCCATCTCAATCGAAAGGAAAGAAAATGTTTATCTATTGATTCTTTTCTATATGGAATTTGCTATGTTTGCAGCATTTACCTATGCTACAGCTCTTGGTATTTACTTCCATGAAAATGGACTGATTCCAATGGGCTTTGCATTCTGGACACTCGCAGCTATTATGCTCATAGCACAAGAGCTTTGGATTGATGGGAGATTGAATAAAGTCGCCGGATGGATATGGGGTATCAGAAGCAGAATCTTCCACTATGCAATTGCTTTAATATCTGCCATCATAGTGGTTAAATTTTTCCCTGCGGGAGAGCCACCACTAACTATGCAAAACTGGATGATCCTGGGAATAATGACAGTCGGATTTATTTATGCTGTCTCAGGTATTGATCGAGATGCCACCTATGCCTTTATGGCGGGCATGTGTGCATTCTTTTATGCCATGGGATTTCTCCTTCACTATCGCCTTGTGCATAGCACGTTTGGAGCTGCCGTATTTATGTCCTTAGGTGTAATGTATTTTTTAGCACTTCTGCTTTGGGCTTTCGGGCAGCTACATGATGTAGCTGAGTGGATATGGAAATCTCCTTACTTCAAACCAATCAGATTTGTATTTGAAGCTGTTGTCGCGACTATCGGCCTTATATTCATGGTTGTAGTTGGGCTAATAGCGTCCATTGTAGCTGGCCTCATATCAATTTTCAAGCCAGGATGGATTGATGATGT
>CAJAPL010000088.1 GCA_903943625.1 uncultured bacterium | reverse complement strand
GTGTTGGCTTGATTATTTGGTACTTTTACATCAAGGTAAAAGTACAAAGAATGGATTAATCTATAAAATAAAATATTGATTGTATGAAAATATAAATTTATTAGCAATTTTAATCCAAATTTATAGAATAGCACCAGTTTATATTTTAACTTTTTTAGTATGAAAAAAACATTAGTGATTGTGCTTCTGTTTTTTGTTATGTTTTTGTCTGCTTGTTTACCACAGACAAAGAAAACAGCAATTACTTCTACGCAGATAGATACTATTCAAGCAGATTCTTGAGATACCCAATTCGGCGCTTCTTGTAGTTTGGCCTCCACATGAGCTTCAGATTGTGACACAAATACCTGAAAATTATTTTCAATTACAAGCCCCGTTTTTAAAAATGGAGATAAAATTCCAAATAAATATTCATGCTTGTGAAAAGATATCAATCCTCCTTTCGAGATTATAAATATTCCACAGTGAACCCAGAGTCTTGCTCTCATTGCACATGATCCCGACGCTCCAAATGGAGATTGGATCCACTGGATTATTTGGAATTTTTCTGCTAAATTTACTCAAATAGAAGAATGAAAAACCCCATGATGAGCCACTATCGGTGAAAATTCTCGATGAGAAGCCTCATATCGTTGACCATGCCCACCTAGTGGCACTCACAGATATATATTCAAATTATATGCTTTAGACACAAATTACGGTGACCTATCAAGCAAAATGACCCTAGCGTGATTTGAGGGGATTGTTCAATGACACGTCCTATGAACAGCTCAAATTATGTGAACCTATTCAAAATAATAAAATGTTTTTAATTATTAAACCATATATATGGCAAGACAGACTAAGGTAATGAAATGACTTATTATTTTTATATTTGCAATGTTTATCCTTTTTACGGCGCTATCTTGATTAATGTACCTATGATGATGAAATGGCTGATCTGATACTCAAACATGAGATAATCTTACTTGAGCAAAAGCCCAGACTTGAATAACATTAAGCTGAACTAATTTAACATGAAATAATCTAACTTGAAAAATTAATACATGAAATTAAGATTTTTTAATTAGTTAATTATTGTTATGAAATTAATCGTCGATCATAGCTCTAGATTTGCAAAAATGCGCGCACATACAGCCACGCACTTATTGCATTCTCAGTTAGCAAAGATTTTTCCACAGACAAAACAAGAATGAAGCCAGGTGGACATAGATTATCTAAGATTTGATTTTAGCGCTGATAGACTTTTGGATCAATTTGAAATAGCGAGTATAGAGAAAAGAATAAATCATATTATTTATCTAGCTTGCGATGTTTCTACTCAGGAAATGAATATAGACGATGCAGCCAAGCTTTGAGCTAAGATGTTTTTTGAAGACAAGTACGGCGACAAGGTACGTGTAGTTCAAATCAAAAATACTCAAATACCGCCAGAACTTCAAAATGACGATATCCCAGAATATTTTGCTTCTTTTGGGGATTTTCTATCGGTTGAGCTTTGTTGATGAACTCATGTGGCAAATACAAAGGATATCTGATGTTTTACTATCGTATGACAAGAGGCAGTTGCTTCAGGTATCAAGAGAATAACAGCACTTACTGGCCCCAGAGTATCAGATAAAATTCATGAGGTTCAAAATATATTGGATATAACTATTAATAAATTATGAATCAAAACCGCAACGCAATTACAAGATAAGATAGATAAAGTCCTAAAGGAAAACGAAGAGATGCAAGAGGGGATTCAAAATTATCAAGAATACAAAATTAAAGATGAGTTGCAGAAAGAGAAAATAAAAATTAATTGATTGTTTGATATAATAGTAAAAGTCCCGGTTAATCTAAATTTTAAAACATCTGTTGCTATATCTAGATGACTGTACAAATGAAAAAGTGTGCTTATTTGTAATCAAGACTGAAGTTTTGCTATTATTTCTTCGTGATTGAACTCTGCCAAAAAGATAGCTCAAGAGGCTCTGTTAAAGTGATGAGGGAATGAAGATTTAGTCCAGGGGAAAGACGAATCTGTAATAGATATATACAACAAAGCAAGTTTTTATGAATCCTCACATACCAAAATTATCAATTTAGCTTATGCCTCATCTTTTGATAAGAAAGATGAATCAGCTTCAAGTTCAACCTTGCCAATATAATATTTTACAATATAACAACTAACAATGATTAAATGTAATTACTTGATTCTATCAGAATGAATAAATTTGGATCAAATCACGGGCTTGGCTTCAATCCACAATGCTTTAGAAAAATTTTCAAGTTCTGAATTCCCCTTCACAGTCAATAAAATTGCCATGTTGGCCTTTTTTGAAAGGACCAAAGAGGAAGTTTCTAAATTCGAGATCAAACGAGAACTATTCAACAATGATAAATCAATAAATAACGATAAAGTCTCAGTAGATTTTAATGATAAATTAAAACACAAATGGATAAATATTTTTCAAGGAGTAGAAATCAAAGAGCCTTGAGAACTCAGATTGTCTATTTATCAATGATGAAAAGAAATTAATAGATATTCAATCGAGGTAGAAAAAGTTTTAAAATAATATATTTTTTATGCAAGATAAATCAGAATATATTGCAGAATTAAAATTTTGTCTATGGCATCGGGAAGAGAAATGATGATGTGCTTCCTGATGATGAACAAAGTGCATTCAATGTGCGGCCCCATATCTATTATATAAACTTATCTCGTGAAAAATTTTGCATTGAGATATGGATAGGCTAAATTTAGAAGATTGGAAACTATTAGTAGAAAAAAGTTAACATCACAAATTTACTTTATTAAAAAAAATACTAATGCAACAGACAATCCAGATTGGGCAGACTCAACGGACATATATCCAAGAGCCAGATAGAGAAATCATAAATAAACTTGCCCAAGAATACGATTTTCACGAAGTTATAGTAGATGATCTGATAGAAATAAATGCTCAATCAAAGATTGATAGTAATAGTAAACATTTTTTTCTAGCACTTACTTTTACAAAATATATGGAAAATGACCAGAAATATATTTTGAACGAACTAGATGTAATTATATGAGATAATTTTATTGTTACTACAACATCCCTTGAATCTCAGAGCTTCAATGATCTTTGTGAATCTATAAAGGAAGAAGCGAAAGACATTAGTGAGCCATATAAAACATCGCCATACTATATCTTATATAGGATTATAGATATTTTTTATGATAAGACGATAAAATCTCTGTCTATCTCCTCCAAGAAACTTCTAACAATCCAGGACAATCTAGCTGATAGGAAAATCGAAAAATCATTGGTAGAAGACCTGATGAACGAAGACTTAAACAAAATATTTATTAAACACAATTTTCTTTCACAAGATATTGTTATCATGGAGCTTATAGCACACATCAATTGACTTCACGATAAACATTTAAATATGTACTTTAATAGTCTCAAGGTTAAACTTCATAAAATCATTAACACTATAAATGTATTATCAGAAAGGATTGACTCTCTGATGTGAGCTTATGATACTTTTGTTGGTATAAAAAATAATGATACTATCACCAGACTCACTTTTGTAAATGCTATTTTCATGCCATTGACTTTGATAGCTGGGATATGATGAATGTCAGAGCGAAGCATGATGACTGGGCCAAATAATTGGAGACTTGCATATCCTATATTCCTTGGATTATGCTTAGTTATAGCTTACGTTACTTTCTTTCTTTTACGTAGATATTTTCTAAAGAAATAAATTTAATTCAG
>CAJAPL010000087.1 GCA_903943625.1 uncultured bacterium | reverse complement strand
TACATATCATGCTTTTTGAAATTCTGGTATTCAGTCTTTTTTTATTTCTTCTTTTGCTTTCTCTACTTGTTTATGCCATTCAGCAATGTTATCTTTCCCTATATCTAATGCTTTATTATTTTTATCATCTTTTTTTTGTGAGTTTTGTAAAGAATTGATATCATTACAAGATAATACTCATAATAATGCATATAATATTCATAATTTTATAAAAAATCGCTTTGTTTTGGTTGAGAGTTTATAATTAATTTTATTTATGTCTTTTTTCATAGATATTTAAGCTTGTATCTAATAAATCAATCTATTCAATTATATTGAGAAATTTTAATTTGTCAAATTAGATGTAAACAAAAAACACAGTTCTGAACTGTGGTTCCATGTGGCGGAAGATGAGGGATTCGAACCCTCGGTACCTTGCGGTACACATCGTTTCCAACGATGCGCGATCGACCACTCTGCCAACCTTCCATAGTGATGGTGTGTTTAATGAAAAGAAAGATTGATTCAAATATAAATTAAAACGCTTCGCTATGACCTACTTTTGGCATTACCCCAAAAGTAGGCAAAAACTCTAGAAAAATCAGTCGACGCGTGATTTTTCTAATTTGCTAATATTATAATCTTTGTAGTGATGAAAACGTAAATATTGCTATGAATTTTTAAAAGATAATGTCCAATATTTCTTTTAATATTTTTTTTCATTCGGTATGTTCCATATCTGCTTCGGGATGGAACTGAAATCACCGCAATGGTCTAGTTTTGTGGCGAATAATTTCATATCCATATTTTGATTTTGAGATTCCTTCGATTTCAGATCATAAAGTTTTTATAGCATATTTGTGGGCTTCGAAAACTTTGTAATCTTTTGCATCCAAGTTATTTCTAATCTCAATTTCTTTTACGAGTTTTTCTGACATTTTTTTTACTGTGGAACCAAATGCGTGTGCAATTAGTTGGCATCACAAGCATATCCCCAAGATAGGAACTTTGGAATTTCTTATGAGAGATATTTCTTTTTTATATGGAGATGGCTGGTGCATTACACTATAATGTGATCATCAGGATAAGACAATAAGGTCATAGTTTTTTGTGTCGGGAATTTTATTGTATTGGCAAAATGTAACGTTTTGGCCTGGGAATAACAGTCCTATCTCTTTGGTATGTAAACTTTCATTATCGACAACGAGTATATTGTGCATTATACTATTATTAAATAAATTATTACGCTTCGCTTGACCTACTTTAACGCTTCGCTTGGACTTACTTTTAAAACGCTTCGCTGGACCTACTTTTGGCATTGACCCAAAAGTAGGCAAAAAGTCTAGAAAAATCATCCGCCATTTTGATTTTTCTTTTCCTTGTTAATCAATGTAATTTTTCCAGCTGAGATTATGGACGTATGTATTGCTATGAGTTTTAAAGAATAATGTTTAAAATTTTTCCTGGAACATATATTATTTTTTTTGGTTCTGATGCTATATATCACGATAATTTTTCGTCAGATTTTATTAGTTCTCGAGCTTTATCTTGATTTGCATCTTTATTTATCAAGATCGTTCATCTCATTTTTCAATTTACCTGTACTGCGAGAGTAATTTCACTAGCCACTAAATATTTTTCGTCATAACTAGGCCACTTTGCTTTTGTAAATATTGAATATTCATTTCATAATTGTTCTCGTAATTCTTCAGATGTGTGTGGTGCGAATGGAGAAACCAAAATAACTAAAGTCTCAAAAGTTTTTCTATTTATTTTTTCTAATTCTGTAAGATGATTAACCAAT
>CAJAPL010000086.1 GCA_903943625.1 uncultured bacterium | reverse complement strand
GCTACTTCTTCTCTAGATAAAAATATTTTATAATTCAGATTAGTGATTTTTTTCATATCTTCTTCATAGAAAACATCACCCTTATGCTGTGCTCAAAATATCAATGTTTTCTTTATTCTTTCATTACAGTTTCTTATCATATTCATTATGGGAGCAAGTCATGTTCATGTCGCAATAAATATCTTCTCGCTATTATTTACATTCAATACAAAACGTCCAAATACTCAATTTATCCTTACTTCATCTCCTATTTTTAGTTCCTTCAATTTCCTTCATCCCCTTCATTCTTCCAACAATTTAATAGTGAAAACACAGTCTGTTAACTCATTTTCATTCTCATGATATGCAACAGAATATGCCCTCAAAAATTCTCATTTCTCGTCATCAAATACAAACTCAATCCATTGACCAGGATTTATTTTCAGATTTTTTTTGAATTCTACGCTAAGTTCCAAAACATTGCCTGTTAGCATTTTACGATTGATTACTTTTCATTTTATATATTCCACTTTTTTATTTGTTCTTAGTATCATAGTAAATTGATCTTTTCATACGCCGCATATAGGACATCTCCAATTATTTGGTATATCTTCCCACTTTGTCCCAGGAGCTATTCATCAATCTGGGTCTCCCAGGGCTTCATTATAAATATATCCACATGGTCAACATTTCCGCTCATCAAAATCTTTTCATACATTAGCTTGAGCTTGTAAATCTTCTTCAATATTAGATTTTTTTAATTTTATATTTGTCCATTCAAAAAACTTCAATATTATAAATCCCAATATTAAGGGCAATGCTAGCCATCGTCATCCTTCTCTGATTGATCAGTGAAGTGCCCCAGCCATAAGCGCAAGATATGAGATCTGTTGTACTCTTTTCCAATTACTTCCTAATAATCTCATAGACAGATTATTCGACGTAACAAATCATATAAACAAGGCAAATATACCCACATAACCTACCCAGATAAAAGTCATAGATATATTTGAGAAAATTCAGATTCATAATTTGTTTCGCCCTATCAATAATAATGTAAAATGCGAAAATATGCACCAAAACGTCAAAATTCACAATAGCCTCCTATATTTCAAAAAAAATCCAGACAACGAATAAACCAAGTTAACTATCAATTCTTTGATAAAAATCAGTATCGGCTTCTGTATCCATCATTTAAAAATATAGTTGAAAAAATCTGATATAGTCCACAGCTGTGGCTCGAAATATTTTCTTGTAATAACATACAATGGTTTGATGAATAGCAAAAATATAAGCAGATTGATTCATCGTCAGGCAAATAAACTTTGAAGCTCATTTCACGGTATGGTTCATGCGTATGCCAAGACTAATATGCCAGCAACTAGTACAGGTACTACATAAAAAACAACACTAGTTATTCGTTTTTCTAGTTTTTCAAATGTATTCATTTGGTACTTAAAATACTAAATTACTTAACTTCACATCATGCCTTCTCCGCTAGTACTGATATTCTCTGTTTCCCTGGCAACAATTCTCAGTTTGCAAATTCCCAAGTAGGGGTGCCTTCGAGTTTGGCACAAGCATCGGTATCTTTAGCACAGTCAACATAAGTTATATACTTGAAGCTATCTCAAAATAACTCTTTTTGATCTATACAGTGAGAACATGTTTCTGTGCCATACATTTTTACTCATTTTTGTCATAAACATTGAGCGATTTTATCTATGTCCACTACGCTAGTATCTTCTTGTGGTTGAGAAGAGCATCAAAACAAAAACGCTAAGGACAACACAATCCCTATTCACAATATCTTTTTACTTGCAGTATAAACCATTTTAAAATTAGTTTTACAATATAAAGCCAGCAAAGCTTAATAATATTAATAAAATTATCAACCAGAATTTAGATTTCTTATTTAAAATTTTCTAAAAATTAATTCGTCTTAAATATCATACAAAGTTAAAATTAATCTGTCTTACATATTATAGGAAGCTTTTATTGTTTATATTAACAAGATGATTTATACCCTAAGTAAAAAATTATTTGCTCTATCTTTTTTGGCGTTTACGCTTATAGCAACTACGTTTACACTAGCAAGAAATAATGATAAAAAAAATGATGACAATGATTTAAAGAAAAATTATTTAAATGGCACTTATTCACAAGATGATGATGACGACAATGATGATGATGACGACGACAATCGTTGGATAAAGGACTATAAATATACAAATTATCAATCAGGCAATTCTTTGTCATGAGCAACACTTACTTCTAGCCAAATTTTGTGTGTAAAAAATGCAGTAGAGAAGAGAGAGACCTCCATTGTGGCGTCTAATACAATTTTCCAGACAGCCATCTTACAAGCTTTGACCACAAGAAAAACAGACCTATTAAATGCACGATCTTTAACTACAAAACAAGAAATTAAAGTAGCTGTGAAAAAATCACGAGATACATTCAAGTCTAGTAAAAAATCTTCAGAATTAGCACTTAAAAAACAAGAAAAATCTGCCTGAGAAATATTTAAGACAGATATAAAATCATGTAAGATGGATAATATTGTAAATAATATGGAGAAGGAATCAGATAATGTCTTTAAGGAAGCAAAAAAGCAAATCTCCACTCCCGCAGCACAAAATATCACAAATATTAAACCTCCCAAATCAACACCAATACCTAAACCAGCTAGTTCGTCCTATACACTACAAGACGTTCAAAGTCATAATACAAAATCAAATTGTTGGACTACTATAAAT
>CAJAPL010000085.1 GCA_903943625.1 uncultured bacterium | reverse complement strand
TTTACAGTCAAGATTTTAAGCAGGGTCATCTAATTTTATCAACAATCCTCTATGATCTGATCCATCAATTTTTATAGATTTTAAATATAAATTCTTTGCATCAAAATTAGCCCAAACATGATCTATATGAGACCACAATATTGGCAATTCAAATAGATACCAGCTAAACAAAAAGGGGGATTTTCTAGTTAAGTTAATAAACCCAGATCATAATCAATTCTGAAAATTTTTATAGAAAGCGCTCCATGGAGACACGTTAAAATCTCACACTATCATTACATTATCATGATTATCTCTATGCTTATTTTGGTGCAACTCAAAATTATCTAAAAATACTTTTAGTTGTTCGTTTCTCATTAAATAATGGCTATAACTATCAGGAGAGCTTGTGTGGACCAAATAAATATAATAATCCTTAGTATCAAGTTTTAACTGGAAATACGCATATCTCCGATTTCACTGAGGGAAATCATCTGCTCGATTTTCAATTGGATATTTGGAAAAGACCATACTTCCAATAAACTTTTTTGACCATGTTGTACTATTGATATATGGGTATCTCTTTTGTAGAAAGTCTTTTAAATTATTATAATGATTTTCACCAAATTCGACAAACATAATTAAATCTGGATTCTGTTTTTCTATAATATTTTTTATTCAAAGGTAATCATCATTATTTTTGTGAATATTCGCATATAGCATTGTTAATCAGCTTATAGATTGCGATTCTTCATTTAAAGATAGACTATAAAATTTATTAAATTCTCTTGAGTAAATCAGAAAAATAAATCAATGTAAAAGTATAAATATACCAACTAATAATTTTTTAGCATTCCCCAAATTATTTTTTAATTTGCGAAATTTTATAAACGAGATAACTAAAAAGATTAAGTTCAAAATTATTAAATATGGCAAAAAGCTTATGCTAAGCTCAGAAATATAGTAAACAGGCCAGTAATATATAAACATAGAAAACGCAATTAATAGAGCCGACAATACAAACATATTCCAGACAATCAAAATAATAAAATATCATTCTTATTCCCAAAAACTAAGACAAAATTTAAGTTTTCCTCTTATTAATGCAAACACTTTTTTTCTTGCATAAAACGATTTAATCAATATCAAGTTATCTCAACAATTTTTTGTTATTAGTTATTAATTATTAATTAGATGAAGTTTCACATATTAATATTTGGCTGCCAGATGAATTACTCAGATGGGGCAAGGATAAGGGCGATTCTTTTAAATTGTTGATTTTCTTATACAGAAAATATAGCGGACGCCGATATTGTTATTTTTGACACTTGTTCAGTTAAACAAAAAGCAGAAGACAAAATAACAGGGAAACTCAAAGAAATTTGAAAACATCAGAAAATCCGGATTACATGATGTATGATTCAACACAACTTAAGAAACAGTAAAATAGATAAATGAGCAAAACTAAAAATATGAAATTTTATGTGATCTCTCAAAACTCAAAATCCTCAGATAATCTGATTTACAACAGACGAAATAAATAAATGGGACAACGAAAAATTAAAACAATGAAATGTCATTGGCGTAAATCATGCGTTTAACCCAATATTTCATAACCTGATCCAAAAACGAAAGAATATCGAATTGTTCTTTAGGATAGATGATGCATGATTCTTGCCGTTAATATTACCCAAAATCTGATATAAAATAAAATACGATAGTGAAATAATAAACGAATATGAAAAAATAATTCCCAATTGAATAAACACGTCTATGAACAACCATAAAGCAACGGCTTATGTCCCAATCTCTACTTGATGTAGTCAGTTTTGTGCATATTGCATTGTGCCTTACGCAAGATGATTGGAAAAAAATTTCCCAATACAGCAAATAGTAGATGAAGCCAAAATACATATACAAAACTGAGCAAAAGAAATAGTCCTAATCTGACAGATCGTAAATAAACATCCAGATTTTATACAGATAATAAAAGAAATATTAAAAATTAAATGACTTGAACGGCTCAGATACACATCCCCGTATCCAACATTCTATTCTCCAGAATTATTGCAATTACATGCAGAAGAACCAAAACTTTGTCCACACATCCATATGCCATTACAATCAGGATCAGATAATATTTTAAAAAAAATGTTTAGATGATATACATCATCTCAATTTAAAAAGTTTGTAGACAATATCCGCAAATTACCTAGACTCATAAGTATAACTACGGATATAATTATATGATTCCCCTGAGAGACCCAAGCAGATTTCAATAAGACATTAGCTATGGTAAAATACGCTAAATTTGACATGATATATATGTGAATTTATTCTACTAGGCCAGGGACCATAGCTGAAAGAAAATATCCTGATGATATACCATACAAAGTAAAACATGAAAGATGGGTCAAACTAAACAACCTACTCAAAAAAATTTCTTTAGAAAATAATCAAAAAGAAATCTGATCTGTAAAAAAAGCCCTAGTCAACGAAATTACGAAGCAATGAAACATTTTATGATACACAGACAATATGAAACAAATAACCATTAAGACAGATAGGCCAATTAGTATAGAAGAACTAGTAAACGTAAAGATTATAGACTGAAAACAATTCAAACTCTACTGAGATGTGTTAAGAACTAGAGGCTAACAGCTAAGAGCTAATTTCCTTGAAATTCCAAATCAGATACATATCAAATAGTCTGCTATTTTTTTTGTTTATATAGATTTTACATTAGATGATTTATCCTAGACACGTAGCTATTATCCCAGATTGAAATAGGACCCGAGCAAAGGAGAATAATAAGACAATCCCAGAGGCATACATGATTTCATATCAAATGGGGGTAGAATTAGTAAAGTATACATTCACACAAACAGATATAAAAGTATTTACACTTTGGTGATTGAGTACAGAAAACGCTAGTAAAAGACCCAAAGAAGAGTTTGATTTTTTGATGAATATGTATAAATTGATTGACGATGACTTAGACGCCATATTGATAGAAAACAAGGTAAGCTTTAAATGGATCTGAAACCCCGATTGAATAACCCTAGATTTCAGAGAATATCTAGATGCTAAAGTAGAGAAAACAAAATGTGATTCAGATAAGTGTTTTGTTTTCGGCGTAAATTACTGATGAAGAGATGAAATCCTTAGATGAATAAAAGCCTTAAATAAAAATAATTTTGACTTTGCTAGTATAACAGAAGATGACATTACTAAGTCGCTAGAACTATGAAACATACCTTCCATAGAATTGGTAATCAGGACAAAGTGAGACCAAGCACATAGGACATCATGATTTATGTCATGGCGGATATGATATGCTGAACTATATTTTACAGATTCAAAATGCCCAGAGTTTTGAACAAAACAATTTGAAGAAGCGCTGAGTCGATTTGATAAAATGGCGAATCTACGCAACTATTGAAAATAAAAAATCATACTTTAAAACTTGTATCTTTAGTCTTTAAACCACATTCCCATGAAAATCACAGTAGAACTAGCTCAATTAATAGACTTGGCTGATATAGCAAGTAGATTCGTAGCAAAAAACGCGACTCTTCCAATATTGCAAAACATATACATGAAAGCATCCATAGATAGCCTCATCATAAGATCTACAGACATGGAAAAATATATAGAGATAGAGATGCCTTGTAAAATATCCGCGGAGGGATCTATCACCATAAACGCAAAAACATTTTTAGACATCATCAGAAGTATAGAAGAAAAAGAAATAGAAATTAGCATAGATCAAAAATCACAAGTAATGACAATCAAGTGATCAAAAGACAATTTCGAAATCAATTGAATCCCAGCAAGCGAATACGTAGCACTTCCGGAAGTGCCAAACGACAACAAAATCACGCTCGAGTCACAGATGTTTTCACAATGAATAGAAAAAGTTGAATATGCCGTTACCGACAAAAACTTTAGCCCAGTTTTGACATGAATATTATTAAAATCTAAGATAGAGGACAACAACAAAAAATTGATATTCGTGTGAACTGATTCATTCAGACTATCAGAGTATAAAATATTATCCAATTGAAATGATAACGAATTTTCACTCATTATACCCAAAAATTCCATCAACGATTTCAAAAAAATAGCAGATTATCAGATATCTCAAGAGAACAATGAGATACAAGTAAAATATTCAGACAATCTGA
This sequence comes from uncultured bacterium, assembly GCA_903943625.1. Classification (GTDB taxonomy): domain Bacteria; phylum Patescibacteriota; class Gracilibacteria; order Absconditabacterales; family Absconditicoccaceae; genus UBA6263. The sequence continues at coordinate 7,088 of CAJAPL010000085.1, read as the reverse complement.
TATCTCTACAATTCAATATGGGAAAGATAAAGATTATGGCAACATCCCTGTTGATCCAATGAAATTTCCCAGAATATGATAGAGATGAAATAATGCCCAAAAAGTTTAATACAAAAGTACTACTAGATAAAAATCTTTGTGATAAATCTATCAAAAAAATCTGAATTCTAACAAGAGACATAAATAATTTTATCCAAATCCAAACCGAGAAAGATAGCATAACCATATCATCATGAAAAACGGATAAATGAGCAGGGACAACAACAATCCCAGCGATTATAGAATGAGATCCTATTACATTTTGAATAAACGGAAGATACATAACTGACTTTATCAGGACAATGGAATGAGATGAGTTATTGTTTAATATCGTAGACAACCAAAAACCACTTACAGTGGAAGATAAAGGAAACGCAGCGTACAAATATGTAGTAAGACCCCTTATAAATAATTAAAAACATGAAAAGATCTAAATGATTCTCGTTGATAGAAATCTTAATCGTTCTCTCCATAATTTTGGTGTTTCTTATTGTTTTTCAGGGATTTTTTAAGACAAAAGATATGCACATATATAGCTGACAAAGATGCGTAAATGATTTATACAGTTTCATCAACACTTTTGTGAATCAATGATTAACAAGTAAGTGATTTAATTCATGATCAGTGATGGTTTATCCCACAAAATATTCAATACAGCTTAACTACACAGAAAATAAAATAACTGAATATATAAGTTGAAGCATAGAACGCGGAGTAGTCTATTTATCATGAACAAGCCCTTCTCAAAAAAATATATGTTACATAAACGGAGCATATAATATGTTAATTTCTTGAAATCTAGGTGAGGTCAGAGTGACAAAGTGATCAAATAGTAATCAATTTGAAATAATACTAACAAACTGAGAAATAAGCACAACCGCATATACAGACTTATTTCTTTGCAAAAGCACAGAATGTATGCATATATGACAATACTTAGCAGATATAAGAAATCAAACAATTACAAAAAGAGTATGTTTGAGCTTTAGTTGAAGCGATTGTTTACAATGGAATCAGTAAATCAAATCAAAGAGATTTTATCAGCAACCAGATATCTAACTTTTTACAAAATCATGAAATATCCTATTCCCATAAATATGGAATATTTTTTTTTCGAAAAAAAAACAGACATTGATTTTAAAACCAAAATCTCACAAGATTGATTTTCCCGGCAAGAAAAAAACAAATATATGGATGGATACATAGAATTTATAAATAAGCACTGAAAGTTATATCAGTCAATACCATTCATAAAGGAAATATATTTATGCAACTCTATAAGTTTTAATGCACTGAAAAAAGATTCAGACATTGACTTATTCATTACAACACATAAAAACAGCATACGACGTGCCAGATTTTTTAGCCTACTTTTTTTCTTTATATTGTGACTTAAGAGATGAAAGAAAATTAGGAAAAAGTTTTGTTTAAGTTTCTATGTAACAGAAGATCATCAGAATCTATATAGTATCAATTTACCTAGGGCAGACGTCTATTTAAACTATTGGTTAGCACACCTGATACCTCTATATCAAGAACAGTTAAACTCATGAAACATATACAAAAAAAACAAACGATTCAACATCACAATGCCCAATCATCCCCAAAGGTTTTGCATAAATATATGAAACAAAGTATACCATTGAAAGTCAAAATTCAAGAAAAGATTAGAATTTATATTTTGATGATTACCTTGAAAAGCCTTAGAAATAATTATAAGTTCAGTATGGATACCTATATTATCATTAAAGACAAAGAGACTATGAAAGAAATGACAGTGAATAATAGTAAACAATAATATGTTAAAGTTCCATGAAGACAAAAGACCTCAAATACATTTAATGTACGAAATAGAGCACAAAATCCAAAGATAACCATAAGATATCATCTAGATTTTATAGTGATAACTATAGTATATCACAATTAGTTAAAATATATTTGTTTTTATACATACATTACATAAATCTAAGTCGAAAGAAAAAATCGACTTTTTTTATATCATTTTTAAACAGACATGAAAGACATCAGAGCGGTGTTTGATATTTGAAACGATGTCATCAAAGGTTTTGTTTTTGCCAATGACAACGAGAAAGATATCGTGTTAGCAAAACAAACTGAGATTACACACGGCATGCGTAAAGGTAAAATCTTAGACTCAGAGAGTTTTGCCGCAACCATAAACAAAATCACAGAAACGTTTATAAAAAAATTATGATGAGATTTTATAGATGAGGTATTTGTAAGCATATCCCATCCAGAAATGATAATAAATAGAGTAGTAGAACAGAAAAGGATAATGAAAGACGAGATAGAGATTGAAGATGTTGAACATCTTTCAAAAATAATCTGAGAAATATCAGATAAAAACAATTATGAAATTATAAAGATAGTACCAGTTTGCTGGATAATAGATGAACAGAGAAAAGAAAAAGATCCAGTAGGGCTAAAATGAAAAAAACTGGAGCTAATAGCTGATGTCTTTATGATACCCAAAAGTATATATAATTGAATAATCGAAACATTTGAGAAAATTTGATTGAATATAGCAGATATCATACCAAATATAATCGCAGCTAGTGAGATTACATTAGATTACGATCGCAAAGATTTATGAACAGTATTAATAGATATTGGCAAAAATCAGACAAGTTACGTAATATACGAAGATTGATATACTCTATGATATTGAACAATACCAATATGATGAGAAGACGTTACAAAAGATATATCCATAGGTATGCAGGTAGACATAAAAGAAGCTGAAGATATAAAGAAGACACATGGCACAGCAATAGTGGATGTAAACTTATCCCAAGATAGCCCACTAGATATACATTTTCTATCAGACGTTATAAATGCTAGATATGAGGAAATATTTCTAAAAATAAATGATCATCTAAAGAAATTAGGAGTAGATTGAAGACTCGCTTGATGAATAATAATGATATGATGATGAGCTAAGATGCCAAATCTTGATCTATTGGCAAAAGATATATTCAAGTTAGCAACATTCTATTGAAAAGATCACATCCTAAATATTTGAGATATCTCTACAAACATCCAATTTATGAATGTATTGTGAGCATATGTTTGGTCCAAGAAATATACAGAATGAAGAAAATGAAGCTTCAAATTCAATTTTGACGTGATAGGGTCTGTATCAAAATTCTTCAAAGACTTATTTTAAAAAACAATATTACTATTTTACTTTCTATTAAATTACCCAAATGGTTATAAAAGAAATCATGCCAGAATTTATACCTGGAGCAAAAATTAAAGTTTTATGAATATGATGATGTGGTTGCAAAGCAATCAATAGAATGGTATCAGAATGATTAGAATGAGTTTCTTTCGTATGAATAAATACAGACGCTCAGGATCTAGCAACTTGTTCAGCAAACGAAAAAGTTAATATATGATTAAATCTCACAAAATGATTGTGAGCATGAGCAAATCCAGACATATGAAGAAAAGCCGCAGAAGAATCTGAAGCAGAAATAAAGGCTATTTTACAAGATACAGATATGGTTTTCATCACATTATGACTTGGATGATGAACAGGAACATGAGCATGACCAGTTATAGCGAACATAGCAAAAAGCATGTGAATATTAACTGTAGCTATCATCACAAAACCATTTTCATTTGAAGGTAAAAAAAGAGATTTCAATGCAGAAGAATGATTAAAAAAATTAAGAGAAAATGTAGACACATTGATAGTGATACCAAATGACAAAATATTTACAGTAATAGACAAAAAAACATCATTCAGACAGGCATTTATAATGATAGACAAGATATTATTTTTGTGAGTCCAATGAATATCCGACCTGATAGTAAAACCAGGAGATATAAATATAGATTTTGCTGATATTAAAGTAGTGATGCAAAACTCTGGTAATGCACTCCTATGAATAGGTTATGGCGCTTGAGAAAAGAGAGCTATAGATGCCGCTAGGAAAGCAATAGAAAATCCTTTATTAGAGACAAATTTAGACAGAGCAAGAAACATTATCTTTGCTGTAACAGGATGACATGATCTTACTCCAGTAGAAGTTAAAGAAGCTGCTTCAGTAGTAGAAGAGATTATAGATTCAGATGTAAATATGATTTGGGGAATGACTTTTGATGAATCATATGAAGATGAAGTAAAAGTTACAATCATCGCAACATGATTTCAAGAACAAAGCAAAGAAGAAATATTAAAAACCCCCAAAAGAGATATTTTATGAAGACCCACTAGAGATGCAGAAAACTTTATAACAAGAGGGATTAAAAGAGAAACCAAAAACGATGAAGAAGAGGAGACAGAAGAAGTCAAAAAGATAGAAGAAGATTATGAGACCCCAGCATTTATAAGGAAAAAGCTAAAGGCAAGCTAATATAGCTAACATTATAACATATGTCAATCTAAAAACTACCTCAAGACTATCCCCATTGGCTTTAATTTTAACTACCATTAAAATTATTTAGGTATATTATATAGATTTTAAAGCTCGCAATAACACAATGAGACTAAAGATTTCAAGTCCAGATAAGGTAATCTATGAGTGATTCATAGAAAAGATAACTCTCCCAACGGAAAGTTGAGATATTACAATTTTACCAAATCAGACACCCATTGTATCTGCTCTAAAACCAGGCATAGTAAAGTTTATAACCGAAGGAGGAGCGACTGAGCATATAAGTATATCAAAATGAATGATGTTCACCGACGGCAAAAAAATACGCATCGTCACATCATCAGCTACAACATCTCCATCAGAAACAGAAGAGTTATTACTTAGAGAAAAACAAGATCTAGAAAATAAAATAAAGGAGCTTAAGAAATCATGAAGCATAGAGGAGATAGAGAAATTTACAATCAAACTAGAAAAGATAAACGCAGATCTCAAATTGAAAAAGATAAGAGCTTAACTTAAATACACTAAACGATAGAAAAGATCCGGCCACACGGATTTTTTCTTTTTAATTGAAAGATTGAAACATTTAGTTAGTATAAGGTCTATTTTAGATTAAATATATAAAATGTTTTTCGCTATACTTTGAAAAAACAAGGAGATAAGCCTAGAAGAGTTGGGGCTTGTACAACCTCAGGATATTAAACAAACAGACGGTCTCATAGTTACTTTTGAAACCTTTTTCCCAGAAAGATTAAATTTATTATGAGGGATTATAAAACGATGAAAAATAATGAGCCTAGATGAATTAAATAATACATTGTGAAACGCCAAATTACTATGAACTTCCGATAAGAATCTATGAATTGAATTAAAAAAAGAACATAAAATCAAAAGATTTAAAATAACAGACTTGCTACACACAGATAAAGAAGTAAAAGAAAAAGGAATTGAAATAATTAAAATAAAATCTGACTTTGGGATAGTGAAATGATACCAAAATATAGGCCTATACGAAGCTGTAGATTTTGACAAACCAGCTCGTGACATGAAAATGTGAATGATGCCTTCAAAATTGACACACATAATGTTAAATATATGATTAAACGGCATAGAGTGAAATCCTACAATATACGATCCATTTTCATGATCTGGAACCACATGATTCATAGCAAATTTTTTTTGATATGATTTTATATGATCAGATATCAAGATAAATTATTTAATACAAAATCTAGAACGACGACAAAGTACAAAGTTTTGTAAAACAAATAGATTTGAAACCTTTCAACAGGATATATTCAAGCCTATAAGTATAGATAGAGAAAATATTGTTATAGTTACGGAATGATGGTTATGACCAGTCGTAACAAACGGGACATCCAAAGAGCAAGTACAGAAATATCAGCATCAGGTGATAGATACATACAGAGAACTAATAAAAAGAATTCATGAAACACAAGCAGTAAAAGCTGTTTTTACAATACCTTATTATATTTGATACGAGAATAAAGTAGAAGAAGAGATGCAAGAAACATCTGAAAAATTATGATTAAAGTTCAGGTCAGTTGAAGAAATATACAAAAGAGAAGCTCAAAAGATATGAAGAAAAATAATTATATTAAGCAAATAATCTAATTATCATAAAATCTGGTCAATAATTTGGTTCTTTACAAATTGTTTGAACCCTGATCATTCAAGAAATACAAACTGAATAGTTGTAGTGAGTCTTGTAAAGAACTAGCTTTTTTGCTGACTTTTTTTGCAATGAAAAAAAGTCAGTTCAAGCGGAGCTTTTAAAAAGAGAAATTATTCAAAACTAAGTTATATTAATTCCTTATCCTAATTATTTTATTGAAAAAATTAATCAAATTCTTATTTATTCTATTCTCAAATCGATTAAATATTTTCTTATTAAACAAAATCATCGTAACTACGATTCACACAATACTTCAAGCAATTACATCTGTCGGCCAATGAATTCATGCCGCTATTCTTGAAAAACTCATAACCAAACTAAATATATAGAATATAATACCTCAAACGATAAATTTTCTATCCTTATTTTTTAATCATCGAAAAAATATAGCACTCGCAAAAGCCATTCAAACAGCAGCATGGTCGGACGGAAAAGAACTAGTAGGTAAAAACTTATGTAGTACAGTTTCTGTTTTTAAATCAGATAATCATAAGACAACAAGCGGTCTAGCTTTATCAACAAAAAATTGAATAAATATATTAATACATACGGCAAATAATGTCGCAAAGAATGTAAACAGTGCAGATGATTGATAGTAAAAATTTTTCTTTACTATTCACCAAATAAATAGGATTATTAAATATACCGGATATACAAAAACAAAAACATCTGCCAAAAAGGGTATTAGCCAGACTAAAGTCTCGTTACTCATCATCCAGTAGTAAAGATTATTCAACAATGCTTCTCACCACAATGGCTCTTTCAGTCCAATCATATTAGTATTTTAATTTTAAATAATAATTACATATCTTTTTCAACTCACACTCATCGCACTTAGGCTTCCTAGCAAGACAATAATATCTTCCAAATAAAACAAGAGCATGATGCGAAATCCCCTTATAAGTATCTGGTATTATTTTTTCAAGCAGTTTAGACGTTTGTTCTGGCGC
>CAJAPL010000084.1 GCA_903943625.1 uncultured bacterium | reverse complement strand
ATGGCAAAATTAATTCGTTATTGAGATGATGCTCGCAAAGACATATTTCAAGGTATTGAAATGGTTGCGAATGCAGTCAAAGTCACTATGTGACCAAAATGAAGAAATGTTATTTTAGAGAAATCTTACTGATGACCCACTGTTACAAATGATTGAGTGACCGTAGCAAAAGAGATCGAACTAGAAAATAAATACTACAATATATGAGCAAGTATGGTCAAAGAAGCTGCTGAAAAAACCAACAAAGAAGCATGAGACGGCACAACAACTACGGTTATCCTTGCCTATGCTATGGCAAAAGAATGACTCAGATATATCCGCTCATGAGTAAACCCTTTTGCTCTAGGTAGATGACTCCACAAAACCGTTGATAGACTTGTTGAGGAATTAGCCAAAAAAGCCAAGACACTAAAAACCAAGGAAGAGATCAAACAAGTCGCTACGATATCTGCACAAGATGAAGAGGTATGATCACTTATCGCAGATGTGATGGAAGAGATATGAAACGAGGGGACTATCACAGTAGAAGAAGGCAAATCCATAGGGCTTACAAAAGAAATCAAAACCTGAATGCAATTTGATCAGTGATATGCTTCTCCATATTTTGTTACAGACGCGCAGAGAATGGAAGCTATTATCGAGAAACCATATGTTTTGGTAACTGATAAAAAAATTAGTTCACTAAAAGATATCCTACAGATACTTGAATGAGTGGCTGCTAGTGGTAAAAAAGATATCGTAATCATAGCGGAAGATATAGAATGAGAGGCCCTAGCTTCACTAGTTCTCAATAGGATTAGGTGAATGTTAAATGTGGTTGCTATCAAAGCCCCATGATTTGGAGATCGTAAAAAAGAGATGCTAAAAGATATTGCTATTGTTACTTGAGCGACTCTGATTGCAGAAGATCTATGACTCAAACTTGAAGAAGCTACAATACAAATGCTAGGTAAAGCAGATAAAATAATATCCACAAAAGATGATACAATTATAGTAGATGGGAAGGGAAATGCGAAAGATATACAAGAAAGAGCAGATCAGATCAAGGCTCAGATATGACATGCGACATCAGATTATGATAAGGAAAAGTTGCAAGAGAGATTGGCTAAGCTAGTATGATGAGTCGCTGTTATCAAAGTTGGTGCCGCTACTGAAATGGAAATGAAAAATAAGAAATATAAAATAGAAGATGCTCTCAACGCCACACGCGCAGCCGTGCAAGAATGAATAGTTACCTGAGGTGGGTCTGCATTGTTACAGGTATCCAAAGTCTTAGAAAAATTTAAACTAGATAACTCTGATGAACAAATAGCTGTGGATATAATCAAGGAAGCTATCCTTTACCCAGTGATTCAAATTGCAAACAATGCAGGATATAAATGAGATCGAGTAGTAGAAAAAGTAAAAGAATCAAATGATTTCAATTTCTGATTTGATGCTAAAGAATGAGATTTTAAAGATCTTTTCAAAGCATGAATTATAGATCCAGCAAAAGTACTTAGAGTGGCACTGGAAAATGCGGTCAGTTCTGCGGCAATGTTTTTGACTACAGATGCCGTGATTGTAGATGCTCCCAAAAAAGATTGTTCATGTGATGGTCACTGAGCTTGATGAGCAATGTGAGGCGGTATGTGATGAATGTGAGGCATGTGATGAATGGACATGTACTAGAACTATAGATGATACTAAAATTATATAATATTTCCCCGTACATGTTACGGGGTTTTATTTTTTCTTGCAATTTATCAAAATTTAGATATCTTGAGTTCTCCATATAAAAGGGACCAAACGGCTGTTTTTGCCTAGTAAACGAATATTAAATTATAACTAGTGACCCCAGATTGTCTGGACTACTTCCAGTTCTCTGAATAATCATTGTTTGGTCTCCCGGTCCTTGTAAGTGGCCGCCGTAATCACGGTGGTCACTTCTCTTAAATAAAGATTTCACATATCTAATTCTCTACCAAAACACTCTGAAAACTATAATATTTGAATATGAAAAAATTACTCTGTTTACTATCCATATCATTTGTTTTTATAAATATATTTGGCGTTTTAATATATTTTTCTTTCAACTCCGATTTTTACATAAACCACTTCGACAATACCCAAATAACAAATCCAAACTTACCAGATTTGCAAAATGCATATAGCTTCATCCAAAATAAAGCAGATCTCAATAGTAACTTTAGCCCACTAGAAACAAGCCATTTACAGGATGTTCAGGATATATTCACCATCATTCATTACATTCTATTAGTCTCCATAATTTTATTTGGAATCATTACTTGATTTCTAATTTATCGCCACAAATATAATCTGATTTTTAAATGATTATTTATCTGATCGATTATTTCGTTGTCTGTGATACTTGTATTACTACTACTTACATTAATAGATTTTACCTATACATTTCAAATATTTCACAAACTATTATTCCCACAATGAAATCGGGAGTTTGCAGAGGATAGTAGATTGATAACATTATTCCCAGAATCATTTTTTATTGCCATATCACGCAGTATTTTCGTTACAATCCCGACAATATCTATATTTATTATAACATTTTATTTAATTATAAAAAAAATTCTGCGAAAGCAGAATTTAAGTCATTGAAAATTTTAGTATATTTTATTTAGCTTTTTTTTCCAAAACACCCAATATAGTTTCTCTAAAAGTATGAAGTTTAACAGGCTTTACAATTATTCAGTCAAATTTTTCTCTAATTCCTTCTTCTTTAGTGGCAAATACATCGGCAGAATACGCTATTATTCTTGGAGAATCCCCATTCATTTTAGCTCTTATTAGTTCAGTAGCCGCCACGCCAGCCCTAGGAGCCCCCCATATTTTTATATCCATAAGTATTAGGTCAAAAAGTCCTTTTTTAGCCATCTCTACACAGCTCAATAAATCATCGCTCATGGTGATATTGCTTTTGTCAACTCACATGCGATCTAAATACAATTTAGCTAAATCAACACTAGTTTTATCATCATCTACAACTAACACTTTTACATCCTCCAATCAAACCATCTTAAAAAATATTTACATATAAAAATTATTTTGTTCGCCACCTATAAACAAAACTAATTGAAAGTCAATTTTATTTTATGTCTCTTTCGTGGGTCTCTTTGTAATATAATGCATAGGCTAATCCAAACAAAGCCATAAAAGGATAAACAATCATCCTATCTACGAAGCTATGTAATACCAATCATTCTACAGCCAATCCAAAAAGCCCAAGCGCGAATCACATTATTATTCGACTATGAGCCCTTATGCTTTTTGAAAAATTCTTTTTCTCTTGATCTATCCATGCCTTATATCCGATTAAATGAAGCCAGACAAACATTATGATCCATCATATAAACCCAAATATGCCATATTCTATCCAAATCTGAATATATTGATTCTCTGGATTAAACCCTATAGTTGATATTTCATATTTGCTATTTATTGCATTTATTTTTTCACAGATAGTATTTCATTCATTCTTGTAACATATCTGATGAGACGCCGGTCATGCGTATCATGCGCCTCGACCAAAAATAGGATTTTTGGCTATGATTCACAATCATTCAGTCAGCAATTTCATGTGTCATATATTGGAATGTTGTCTGATTATAAGCGGTTTATAAAAATAACCCACTCACACTACAATTATTATTATCGGTATTATTAATCTCCATAATATTTTCTTCATACGATTAAAATACATCAATAATATCATTATTACTGTTATCCCTAGCCATACTCATATAGCGGCTCTAGATAATGTAGAGATAACTATCAAACCATAAAAAAGTGATCGACCTCGCATTTCTTTTTTGCCTCTTCATTTCAAGACTGAAAAGAAAAATACTGGCCACAATGCTATCAAAAAAAATCCAAAGCTTATAGGTCTTTCAAACAAAAATTGATTACGTACATATCATTGATTAATCAAAGTATAGTAAGCTGCTGGGGGTCTGGATCATATCGTTCATTCAAAATTAAATTGGTTATATCCAAAAAACTTTAAAAAATTTGGAATCAACCATACCATTATCCGCCAAAAAAATGATCACACCAGCGCAACCTTAAATAATCTATTATACCAGTAAACAATGTTTATATCTTCGACTTTTAAAAATAGCCACGCCGTAACGAAACTCAATATAAATATAAAGAATCCCAGCAGATCATATTTTATAGATAATATATAGTTTGATATTCAGACTCTTTTGATTGCAAGGCTTATAATAAAAGTAACAATAAAGGTTATCAAAAACACAACTATAAACCTGATTATGGGCATTCTATTTAATTTTAATTCGTGTCGCCTTTTTATAATCTCAGTTTTTAATCATTTAACATTTTTGAAATTAAATTTCCTCACGAATATATATAACAAAAATATTCCTCATGCGACTACTATAATTTCCTTCCATGACCATATAATTTTTCGTAATAAATTGCTCCATCCCAACTGGAAAGTAACAAATGTCTGTAAAAAAAACTGTAGAATAAGGCCTATAAAAAAGACTTTGAAGATAATCAATAATACCTTCCTAATTTTTAAATTTGGTGTCATGACAATATTTAAAATGTTAAACTACTTATTGGTGGTATAATTATTGGGCGCCGATAGTATTTATTTGGTAAAATATAGCAATCAAAGTAATGGCGGCCAATAGTCATTGTATCATCCAAGCTTTCATCACTATTGTTGTTTCAGGGATTCCCTTGTGTTCAAATAGATGATGCAGCGGAGACATAGGAAACAATTTTCTTTTGAATCTTTTCTTCCAAAATATCTGTAATGCACTTGATCAAACTTCTATTATAAATAATCAAAACAAAACTATAAATGGTATAAAAATTCAGATTCTCATGTTTAGTAAATATAGTAGAGAAGCTAGGAATCATCATAGTGCAAAAGCTCCAGAATCTCACATAAATATCTTTGCTGGGTTGATATTAAAAAACATAAAAGCAATCAATACTGCTATCAGTATTGCCAAAACTGTTGTAGCTATATAAGTCTGGTTTAAGAAAGTCAAAATCGCCAATACAAAAAGCACCATACTAGTAAGTCATCAAGCCAATCAATCCAATCCGTCAGTTATGTTTATGGCATTTACAATGCTTATAGTTACAAAAAATGTTATGATAGGATAGAATAATCACAAATATACCTTGCCAGCTATAGGCCAAAGATTTATGTAATCTATACCAAGCTTGGAAAAAAACCATCGACTAATAAAGGCGGAAAAAAGACACATACCTATTAACTTAGTTTTTGCGCTCAATCACTTGATTGCGCTATGTCACTTTACATTCAAAAAATCATCGACCAATCATATAAGCCCCATAGAAAAAAATCAGAATAATATAATATATGTTTCCTTTTGATTTAGTAATGTGTTTTTTATCAATCAATATTCTTTTAACGCAAAAGATAATCAAATCATAATCAGCATAATAATAAGGAACATTCATCATCACATAGTAGGAGTTCAAGACTTGTGTTTATGCAGCTGAGTAAATATAACAGATTTTTCTCATGTCGCAGTTTCCTCGCGTATTGTTTTGCCTACTTTTAGCTTCTTTAATATCCTTATATACACAGGATATAGGATTCAAGATAAAAGAACGGCGATCAGAGAAAATATAATTATATAGTTTAACTTGATTAACATTTTCTATAAAAAAAATAAAATCTACTTGTCTCTATTGTGCTCGTTTGAGGTATCAGAGGCGGCCATCATTTTGATTATATGGACTTTAAATTCAAGGCAAATTAAATCTGCAAAAAACGAGAAAAGAAAATTTAACCTACGCGATATAGCCTACTTAAACTTATATCCACAAGTATCTTCTGTCACATGTTCTCATTTTACTCTGGGATATTTCCTACAATTTAAGGGTCTAAGTCCGTGTATAGAACAATAAGATTTTCAATCTTCTTTATATTTCAAAAAAGGACATTCATTTGGTAATTTACAACATGCGCCACAGTCAGCACATTTACCCATTCTTTTTTTTGAAACTGGTAGCACTGAGGTAAATGTTCTTCTTACCTTTGCTAGCCAAGTGTTTCTATTTGTCATAAGATCTGTTTTAATTTAATTAAAATATTTTATTCATCTTCTTCATTGCCACTATTGACCTTCTCCCATCCCAACTGTCCACAAGCTCATTTAGCTTCTCTTCACATACTATCTCTTACAGTTACGGTTATCCCTTCTCTTTCAAGTATCTCCTTAAATTTCTTTATATTCTCTATACTACTTTCGTGGAAATGTTTCATTGCCGGATTTTCATTATATGGGATCAGATTCACATGAGCCAATTGTCCTTTGAGTAATCTACTAAGTTCCATAGCAAGCTCTGGCTTATCAGTAAGATCTTTTATCATGATATACTCATAAAATATTCTATTATCGGTAGCCTTGATATACTTTTCAATTACTTTCATGAGATCATTTAGTTCAGTTCATTTTGCAACTGGTATGATTTCTTCCCTTAGTTTTTGATTTGGTGCATGCAGAGAAATAGCAAGTTTGACTGTCATACCATCGTCTATCATCCTCTGTATTCATTTAACTATTCATACTGTTGAGATTGTGATATGTCTTCTACCTAGTGATAATCTATCCTGAGCAAGCATCATATCAACTGCTATTTTGACGTTATCATAATTTGCAAGGGGTTCTCCCATTCACATAAAGACAACATTCCTCACTCAAAATAATATCCCGTCTTCTTTCTTTCAAAATTTATTTTTGATATAATTATTTGCAAAAAGTATCTGAGAAATGATTTCGTCTCGAGTCAAATTCCTCGTAAATCATAGCTTACCAGTCACGCAAAACGAGCATCCCATAGGGCATCATACCTGTGATGAAATACATAACGTAATTCTATTTAGTTTGGGTTTGTTTTCTTTTATATGTTGTGCTTTTTGTCGATGATAAATGATTACGCTCTCGATAATCCTTCAGTCATGAGTCTTAAAAGCAAATTTAGTGGTCTGTCAATCTTCTACTACATTTTCAAGCTTTATAGAGATAGCCTCGAAACTAGATTTTAACTCCTCTCTAAGGTCCTTGGAAATCGTAGTCATCTGGTCAATATCAATATTTTGATTTTTAAATATTTCAAAAAAAATCTGCTTCACCTTGAATGGTTGTAGCTTGATCTCCTTTGCAAATTTATTTATTTCTATTTTATCTCGTAATAATGCTTTCAAAAAAATTCAATTACTCATCTAAACATAAACCATTATATCAATCACGATATGACTTTCAAATATAAAAAAAAGAACCCCGCAAATTTCACGGGATTCTCTTCAATACGTAACGCCGCACATCATTTGACTCTTTTCAAATTACCCCCATTTCTTATCTTTTTTTTGGGGTTTTTTTTAATCGTCTTATTATGGAAGAAATCTTCCGTATGTGTGGCTGTGATGGGGCTGGGCCCAGGGTCAATAATCTTTTTTTTGTGTTCTTCTCCTTTAGCCATAGCGCATAAACAATTTAGTGGAGCAACACTATATAGAAATACAACAAAAAGTCAATAGTAGTTTTTTCTTTAAGCAACAGCACTTAATCACTCATGTCATGAGCTTATCATTCTTGTTATCTGTGTATCTGATGGATCTCATCACTTCATATATTTGATCTCTCTGTTGCTAAAGTATTCTTCTACCGCTTTATCTAAATTTGAAACTTTTCATCTCATCAATTTTGCTAATAAGTTATAAACTAATCTTGCGTCTTCCTCTACCACAATCCTTTTCAATGGTGTTAACTTTAGTCACTGTGCTTGAGTTTCAGATAATAATTTTGCATATGTCGAATAAAGATATTTAGGCTTTTTAGCATTTTCTATTTTCTTTTGTTTATTTGGATCTTCTCAACGGTCTTCTCAATCTTCTCTACTATTACCATATTTGGTTTTGGATACCAAAAGATCAATAGCTGCTATCTCTTCCCTACCAGACTTGTCTCATGGAAACTTGAATAAAACAACAAAATCTCCTCATCAAAAAGTATCGTCAAAAAAATCAGTTTTTAATATTTTATATGTTGTTCATTTATAAGAATCCTTAGACTTGATAACATCTTTAATCCTATGTTCAGTGATGGCCATTCATATATATTCCACATAACGATCAAAAATATATCACCTCAGACTTTCAGGAGTCTGTATATCAAGCCAAGTTTTGAAAGCGATATTGTGATCTCTCATCGTATCGAAATGATATTTATCCATAGATGTCCTATTTCATTTCATAATCGTATTTTCTTGTTGGCTATGATCCAAAACTACTTCACTAAAATTCAAGGCAGGGATAGTCTTTTGCATCCATCCATTAAGTATTCATTTTGCTCTGGATATATCTGCTATATCGCTATTCACATAATAATTTGTATTGATTGATTTGATTTCTCACTTAATTATTTTTTTTATAAAAACATCCAAAGCCTGATTTCTCAGATCTTCTTCAGTGTTTTTGTGTCATGCAAAGGATTGGTCTATGTCTTGATTTACGCTTGAAATAATTTGTTTTCTTACTTTTCATTCATTCCTTTTTCTATATTGATTGATATCTTCTCATAGTTTTTTTTCTTGTGATCACAAAAATTTTATAATATCTCCAAAATTATAATCACCATTTGCCCCAAAAAAATCTGTACTTGATTGACCAGCTTTACGCCTCTTTTTGCTAGCGGGAGTCTCTTTATAATCAAAAATAAAGT
>CAJAPL010000083.1 GCA_903943625.1 uncultured bacterium | reverse complement strand
ATACAAAAAATAGCCTAAGAATAAGATTTGGGATAGACGATAATAAGTTGGTTACAATCTACAATTGAATAAATTACAATCTTTGGGAGAGGGAAAAATTTAAAACAGCCGATATACAAGATATCAAAAATAAATTTAACTTAAATCAGCATTATACCTGATTATTTTTTGGTAGACCTGGTATTTCCAAATGATTGCGTTATTATATTCAAGCAATACCAGAAATATTGAAAAGTATCAAACAATTTAAGGCGTTATTAATCGTCTCAGAAAGCAATAATAATCCTGCCGGCTATGAAAAAAAATTAATAAAAGAATTGGGGATAGAAAAATCAATCATATGGGTACCGGGAGTGAAATATGATCAACTTTGAAATTATATATTAGCTTGCGATTTTGTGATCGTCCCGTCCCTTGCAGAATGATTCGGGTTCTCTGCTGCAGAAACATGTTCTCTTGACCAGCAATTAGTCGTTAGTGGTATAGCCTCGCTCCCAGAAGTAGTAAGTGGTAAAATAAATTTTGTAGAACCAGCCAATGCTATCGATATAGCAAGTAAAGCGGTTGATTTTTATCACAATAAATACCAAACAATTGAAAAAAAGAGATTTTTCTGGGAAGATAATATAAAAAAAACTTTATTTGTATACAAAGATATTTCATGAAAATAGCAATGGTTATAGACGCATGGGATCCTGTTGTCGGCTGATGACAGGTGCATGTATATAATCTATGTAAGAAGCTCATCGAAAATCAATGATGTGAGATTGATCTTTTTGTTAGGAGTATAAAATGAGATAATGGCGGTATATACAATAAAAATGAATATCTTTTAAATGATAAGCTTAAAATAATAAGATGCGGTAGATCAAAATCATTTTTTAATTTTTTTGAAAGATTATTCTCCATGTTTTCTATATTATTTCATATAATTAAGGAAAATAAGTTAAAACAATATGATTTAATCCACGCACATACCTTTCTATGACTAATCCCAGGGAAATTAGCTTCTTTGTCTTTACAGATACCTATTGTTGCTACTGTGCATTGAGCCAATCTACTAGATAAAGGTAAAATATCTCCCCATTATTGTGTCGAAAAATTATTACTTACAAAAATAAAATATAATACCATAGTCTCAGTTTGATCGTCATTCCTCAAATATCCAAATATCAATAAAAATATTGTTGTAATACCTAATTGAGTTAACGTAGAAGAATTTGATTGTGTAGACATAAGAAAAAGAGAAGATATTTTTAAAATATTATTTGTTGGAAGATTAGAATGGACAAAGGGTATAGATATTCTTATAGAAGCAGTAAACTTATTAAAAGAAGGACATAAAGAATCTTTGGATGGTAAAAAAGTAGAATTCCATCTTGTCGGATATTGATATCAAGAGGATTATTATAGAAACTTGATCCAAAAATATTCCTTATGATCGTATATAAAATTTAAAGGATTACTTGTTTGAAAGGAGCTAATAAGAGAATACAAGGAAAGCTCTCTTTTTGTACTACCAAGCAGAACTGAGTGATTCGGGATAACGATCCTCGAATCAATGGCAGCCCATGTTCCTGTTTTGGCAACAAGATGCGGTTGACCAGAAGACATCATCCAAAACTGAATGAACTGATTCCTTATAGAAAAGGAAAATCCAAACCAATTACACAACATTTTATTAGATTTCATTGAACTTAGAATTGATATATTGAACGAAATTATTAAAAATTGATACAGCACGGTCTTATCTAAATATAATTGGAATAGTATAGGAGAAGCGACCTTTTTCGAATATAAAAAATTGTTATAATGTTTTACTAATATTTCATTGTTTGATGATAATCAATAAAATAAAATCTTTTAATTTTGTTTGAAGAATAATATATATATTTTCTTTTAAATCTTCTTTGAAATATAGATTTTGATATATAATATGAGAAATTGTTAAAATGTTTCGGCTAATAACTGGTAAAAAATTAAAACCATATTTCCCCAAAAATTTATATTGAGATTATATTATTAGAGGTAATTTTTATGAAGAAATTGGGTTTGTTTGCTATATATTAGCAGCGATTTATGCCTAATTTTTACGTGAGGCT
>CAJAPL010000082.1 GCA_903943625.1 uncultured bacterium | reverse complement strand
TTGAGGATTTTTATGATGTCGAAAGTATAGTTTGCCAATCGAAAATTATTCGTTTTGGAAACTATATATCCTTCAATCAAAAATGAAAAATATTTTTGAAGGAGAATATATACCGACGATTTTAGATACATAAATTATGATTAATTTGTGCTTTCTAAAACAGTCGGTGAGCTTGTTGTTAATTTCTGACAACAGGATTTACTAGTTCTCCATTGACATTTAATTACTATTATATAATATGCAAAATGTCAAGTATAGAAATTATATCCTTGCCAAGTGGTCTAATGGTATGACACCCGACTGTTAATCGGAAAGCTCTAGGTTCGACTCCTAGCTTGGCAGAATAAATACACTTTTACGATTTATAATCATTGCAAATGACAAAAAAACTTAACAAACTAATTACTCCAGATAGTGGAGAAAATAAACAAAATGAGATACAAAAAACAACAAATGATAATGTTATCAAAGCCATGAAGGATATTCCAGAGGAAGCAAAAATCAGAATTAAAAATTTTTTAGAAAAAATGTGACAGATACAGACATGAAAGCAAAACTGAGCAAAAACAATTCAAGAAGAATTTTGTAAGTCAGATGAATTTATAAGATGATCAAAAGATATCATCAAAAAGCTTCGGAACATTAGATATGAAAGTTACTCTGTATGGTGAAAGTATATGTGAATACATACTTACAATTACGATCATAAGATTATACAGTATGTTGTACCAGAGCTTCTAAATGATAAAGAATTTATGTTAGAACTCATAAAGGATCAGCCTGATATTTGTAAATATCTTTGAATATGTTTGAGTGATAATCGAGAACATCCATTTTATAAATTGACATGGAAACGAGAAGGGATGGAAAGAAAATTATTAGAATGAGAATTACCAATAGTGTCTGATCTGATTAAAGATAAAGACTTTATTCTAAAAGTAATTCCTATTGTTCGAACAAACTGCTTATCATCCTTATATAATAGCATACCACAAGGTGATCCTATCAAAGAAGATAAAGAAATCATCAATAAAATGCTTGATGCTGGTTGAGATAGTCACAGCTGAGCAGGTCCAACAATACTAAATTTCCTTGTAAAAAAAGATTCGCCGCTTCTAGATGATAGAGGAATAATGAGAAAAATAGTTGTCCAAATATGATGATATAATCGACACAAAAATCATCCCAAAATAAAAGATGATGATGAATATCTTTTGCTTACATATAAGTCATGATGAGCATGATGATTCTATACATTTGATGATGATTTTAGAAGAAAAACCCCTGATTATTATCCAAACTTAGTAAAAAAAGCTGAATCAATGATTACAAATAATCAACAAGAACTCATAGAAAATATAGAAAAGAATCCATTTAAAGCTGCCACATTCAAGATTGATACAATTATTGATAGAATCGATGAAAAATTTTTAAACAATGATGAATTTGTTTTGAAATTACTATTTGCTGATGAAGATCTCTACGATAAAATTAGCCATCCCGCAAAATATTTATTAAAACATATTGCCAAACATTTGAAACAACAATCAGACAAATGGAGTGAATCTGTACATGAATGAACCGTTGATATTGATAGCAAGCAAGGTGTAATGTCTTATACGTGTTGAACAGTAAAACTTTGAAATGTTTGTGAATACTGAAATAATGTAATAGTATGGTACAATGGTAAAGAACAAAAACAACATGTAATATATAGAGCAGCAAGAGATGATAATAGTGGAGATAATCGAGGCCTATGTTTCACCAAAACAAAAATTTTATCTATAACTGAACAAGACAATAATATTGTTATAGAGGTAGAAGCAAGTAGCAAAGAAACAAGTCGTAGATATAGATTTTCATTCCCCAAAGGATCAATCCCCAGAGAAGGAGAATAAGGTAGATAGCAAATACATAAAAAGTCAGAATATATTACTACGCATTTATTTATACAAGACATATTTAAAATTATAAAACATTAAAATGAAAAAGAAAACATCAAGTCCAGATCTTACAGACTTCGCTGGAGAACTTAGTAAGTCTAAAATTCAGAAGATTAAAAGAGAGGCATGCGTAGAGCTTTTTAGAGACTGACTAAAAGAACGTCTATCGTCAAATCTTAGTCCCAAAGAAAAGTTTTTGGAATTTTCCGTGTGATCAACGACATTTGATGAGATAGAAGAATATTTTGCAGATAGCTCAAATTAAAAATTTTATAAATTAATGATTATCCAAATGGAAGACCCAATAGTACAAGAGATTAGAGATTGATTTGATGAATTATTTCTCTGATCAAAAAACGAAATATCCTCAAAATCCAGACAACTTTTTACAATCCTAGGCATAGAATGATTCGCAGAAATACACGCTAGGAACAGGAAAAATGGCTTTGTTACTTCTCAGATTATATTACAGGATTTGGTAAAATTATCATTTGTCGTCTATAGTAACTTGGACAAGCTCCCATTACAAAAAAAAGTAATTTTACCACAAGAAAATGGATCCTACAAGTTTATCGTGACGTCATTGCCACATAGTCTGCTACGTGGGGGCTCAGCTACTGATCTTGCCCAAGAAGCTACTAATGTAATTTTCTTGGTCTCTACTGGAGATGATATGCATGCAAAAATAGCAAATAAAATCGGATTGAAATGAATATCATGAGAGGTTAATATTTTATGATGAGCCTGGATAGATATAGATCATGAGCAAAAAACATTAAATATCCGTGATGATTCTGGTAGTTATGGGTCATGTTCAAATCAGTTTGTAGAACGGATGTTGGAAGATTATAAAAATCAATGATATACAATTACAATAAATATGACACATCAGAGAGAATTTTTTACTTCAAAAGATTAATATAATTTAAAAAGAATCCTGATCTGGAATCATATTCGGTTCGGGATTTTTTGTTTTTATTTTTTTACTGTCATTCCGGTGTTATTTTCGCCTTGGCGAATGCAACCGGAATCTCTTGTAGTATATAGTAGATCCCGGCCGCAAAACTTGGCGCCGGAATGACAGCTATAAATTTGCGTTTTTTTGAATTCTGGATACAATTATAGTGTTTGTTTAAAGGTTTCAACACCCAAATATTTAATCCTTAAATTATCCCTATGGACTCCAATCTAATCGAACAACTTTCTTACTATGGTTTCTCCGACAAAGAGGCTAAAGTTTATCTTACTTGTTTGGAGCTTGGTTCAAGCTTGGCTAGTACTATTGCTAGACGCGCAGAGATCAACAGATGAACAACTTACTCTATTTTGGAAGACTTCAAAAGAAAATGAATTGCTAGTGAAAATATTAGAGACGAACTAAAGTATTTCAGCGTACTCAATCCTGAGAGTCTCTTTAAGAGAGAAGAAGAAAAGTTTGATAAAATGAAATCGACATTGCCTGATCTATTGGCTATTACACAAAAGTTTGGTTCTAGACCCAAAACTCAGTTTTTTGAATGACTAGAAGGACTCAAGAAAATATTTGAAGAAGTGCTCGCTGCATGAGAGAAAATGACTGTCCCATACCTTAGTTTTGTATGAACCAACGAAATGGACCCTAGAGTAGAAAAATACATTTACAATGAATTTATCCCACAAAGAATCAAAATCAAAACCAAGACCAAAGCTATCATGTCACAAGACAAATCCAGATATATGGACTACCACAAAAAATCTCATAATACCTTGATAGTAGATAAGCCGCTCTTTGACTTATGAAATGAGATCGTTGTTTACGCAGGTAATAAGGTCGCAATATTGATGTATGATACTGCAGAAATGTCATGACTGACTATAGAAAGTCAGACTCTCCACGATGGACTGACCAGTCTATTTAATCTGATACGAGATACACAGAAGAAGAAAAAATAGTTTAAAACTATATTCCCTTGGATGAAAAACAATAATTTAAACTGACCGCAGACACAAAATAAATGACAAAGGTTTTGGGATTCTATAAGATGAAAAACTAGTGATTTTGAAATAGTCAAATCTATTACTTATCTTGTTGGTGCTTCAGCCAAGGATACAAAGGACAAATTGCCAACTTTAAAAGGAGAGACAAGTCATATCTATATGTGAAAAATGAATCTAGAAGAAGAGTGAATATACAATGACGATTTTATAAAATGAATCTTGGAATATTATTTTTATTGTACTCCCAAATGAGGACATGTTATTTTGGAACTAGCAAATACGGTAAGTGATGTGTTGTGAGAGAATATGGAATGATTTCTAAATTTTGAAGAACAAAAACAATATATAGCAGAGCTTGTGAAAGATAATTTTAAAAAAGACCAAACCCAAAGACTTGAAATTATAGATATAGAAACAAGACATCCAGAATTATTTTCTGGTCTTAGAGAATATAAAAAAGTTATAGAAGATGAGGCTAAACTAAAATGATTGAGTAAATCTGAATATGAAAAAACACCATCATTTGATAAATTAGATTTTCTAGAAACATGAAAAGAGGCGCCATTATTGCCTCCACTAGACCAGCCATTTAGTAGTTTAGATATAGCAAAATATTTGTATCATCTATGCAAAAACAATAAAGTATTTTTTAGTAAAATCAGAGGGATCAAACCAGAAAAAGCAAAATCTAAATATTATGCTATCATAGAAATAGCGATACGTATGACAGACCTACTAAATGGAGTGAGTGTACAATGATGAGCGATGAAACAAAAACACTACGATGATGTTATTAGGGAGATCTTAAATCCATATCAGCCTATATCTCAGTATCCAGAGATCTACCAGCTTAGAGATTTCTGTAACCAAAGACTATGAGACAATAAACTCGAGACAATATACATAGACACAATAAAATATAAAGCATATGCAAAAAAGATAAACGCAGAAAAACAAGTAAACAATAAAACAAGAAGAATTACTTGAATGGTTTCTGGTTTGATTTTTTTAACTTTCTTGTCTGGTTTAGGGGTACATTTCTATAATATAGAAAAATTAAAAAAAGAAACTAAAGAGACCATCAAAGAAATCTTTGAAAATAGAAAAATACAATCTTGGAGTGAAATGGGGACTTATGAATATGTATGAGAAAGTAAACTTGAATGGATAAACGAAAAAACACAAGATATCTATGATAGATTTGTTTTTCGCTACGATTATGATCCATTTTGGGAGGTTGATAAACTAGAATTTAAAGCAAAAATTATAGATTGTTTAAATAATCAAGATGTTTTGGATTTACTTGCTAGTGATGGTAGCTCAGAAAGACTATGTCATGAGGATGTGGTGATAGATGATTATCTAATCCCACAAAACTATTGAGAATTTAAAATCAATAAAATACCGACTAAACCATATCAAAAATTAGTTAAAGAGCATTTGCCAGATTTTATAAATACAATATTATTAGACAAGGATCTTGAAACCGACCGAGAGACTAAATTTACAAAGCCTGTATTTAGAGGCGTTAATCAATATCCATCTGTAATAGATATATGAGAATATGCCCCCAAAGATTTATGATACTATGGCTTTAGTGGCTGGAAATACAGATTATGATTAGCATGAAACGGATTGCCGGGACATAATTACATCGTAGCTACGCATGGATATTATGGAGATTTTAAGAAAGACGAAAGTCCAAAGTTAATGACAAGTATTGCCAGGGATCTAGCTTTTGATCTAATTAAACAGACTCAACCAATTATCAATGAATTACTTGATCAATATTTATTGCGTTACCATATGTGGGATGATATGCATAGTATGAACCATGATTGACCAAATAAAGTAAGATTATCTAGTTCTATACAAGAATTGCTGATAAAAGATTTTTTACGTAAATGATTACTAAACAAAATTCAAAAAATTCAGACTAATAAAATTATAAACTACCTAGACGAGTTTGCGATAGAAAATCACGATACCTTATCCAAACTATGATGAGAGACAAACAAAGATGTATTGCCAAATTGATATCTTCAAGAGTATGAAGAAGCCATGAAAAATACAATCAAAGATGATAAAAAATTATTCGGAGGGAATGCCAGAATGTTGGTAACAAATCGATGAGAAAAAGCTGAGACAGCAACGCATATATGAAGATACAGAGCTTCCGATGGTAAAATATATTTATTATGAATCACGACCATCAATGGTAAAAAGTATTTATATGCGGATGATGATGCCGACATGATTTATGGATGAGAAAGAACCTACGGCTGCTATGAAGGCAAGATAGTAGCAGAAGATTACTTCAAGATGAAATCTCAATTTCTTCAAAAGAAACTTCTCCTAGAAAAGAAATTAAAAAGTTCTTCACAAACATACAAATGACCCCAAAATAAACCATATACATTTTCTGATTACGTAAAGGACAATCCTAAAGGTATAGTGCCAAGATAAAACATTGTGCTCCTTTAGAAAGGAGCTGGCGCGAATGAAATGAGTGGCTGAGGATTTAAATTTTCCTCCATTCCGTGGTCACCTTTCTCAGCCTACCGGCGGGTCTTAATATATTTCCCTTTGTTCTTTTGGCATTACCCCAAAAGAACCAAAAGGTCTAGTTCTTTACAAGACTCGCTACTGTTAATTAGCTTGTTTTTTTTGTATGATCAGAGCTCAAACAATTTGTAAAGAACCAAAAACTTTACTGTATTTTATGTATTTATATTGTCTTTTTGTTGTTATGTAAGGTATCTGTTGAAGTTTGTCAACAACACATTTTCATTTCAGTATATTGACATTTACTAGTAAATACATACATAGTGCGATGTTTAGATTTTTACCATACATCACAATGCAGGATAATCCCAACAATAAGTTCAATCAATTCAAGACTCTAGAATCTACACAAGATTTTTTCAAATGAATACCTGATAATTGTAAGGAAAATATTTTACAAGCATTATATAATATTTGAAAAATAGAAAATAGTTATGATCGATGAGTTTATGAAATAGAAAGCAGTACGCCATATTTTAAAATAAACATGAAAATAAATCGAGCAAATGACGTTATGGAATATGATGAATATAATAATGAACGTTTTAGGAAATTTATATGAAAGCAGTTATTTAAACGAGAAGCTATCCAAAGGTTATGAATAGAAAAAAAGCTACCTACAGAAGAAGATATTAGAACTATTATAGATTCCCAAGCATGAGAAACTCTAGAAGAAAAGTATCAAACTTTCTATACAAAATATATAAAAAACAATCTGCTTTGACACTACAACACTCCCCATGAATCAATTCACTGCGCAGATAGCGTACTTTTTATTTGGTTGCAGAATTGAAAAATATTAGCATTTTCAGAAGAAAAATTTGGTGTCGATGACCCAGTCCAGGATTCATTCTTCCATGTTATGCTGTTTGATGAGATTCAAAGAGATATAGAACTAGCTAAAAAATATCCAAAACTTGAAGCAGAAAATTATAAGATAGATACCGATTTTTCAACTGAAGAGAAACTTCAACACTGATGGACAGAAGAAATAGATGAAAATTGAATAGATTATCTCCAAAAACATTTATGATGAAAGGCTTATGTCCAAGAATATTTAGGATGAGTAGATAAAGAATATATTTGAGAGCAAAAATTTAATGGCTTTGCGGCAGATCTACTCTGACTAAGAGATAAAATGCCAAAAGATTATGAAGAATTTAAAAAGATAGTGGATAAATGGATCAAAGAAAATAACTCCAATTATGAATGATTTATGAAAAGATACTTTTCCAAAAACGGCAAGCTTATGCTTTCTGGTTATTGGAATTCGGATGACAAGGAATTCGACAGTATTGGTAATCGAGAGTACTGTTGATTGTGAGATGGCCGTAATGTAGTACTTGGCGAAGATTCTATGGGTCGTGACGGTGGTTCTTCCCGTTTTGGTTTTTCTGTGCGTCTTGTAGAAGGCAGATAATAATTTTTATAATTTTTGAAAACTAAAAATGGAGAAAGAATTAAAATGACAAGCATTGTGGAAGGCTATATCCAAATCTAATAATTTTATAGAATGAATAATCGCCATTTCAGAGGTGACGGCAAAATCAAGTGATGAAATTTTGCAAGCACTAGAAATTAGTAAAGAACAATTTAAGGCAATGCCTGGTATCAAAGAATCTAAAAAACTGGTTTTAGACCTAAAATATATCCATGAATTATGTGAGAGACTTAGAATTGATATACAGCTTTACAAGAAAGAATCATCAGAAGATCAGATGAGAAGCAGGGAGGAACTTCGAAGATTTATATTAGAATATAACCAGATTCGAGAATATTTTGATTGTAATATAGCGCCAATAGAATGATCAGGAGTCCAATTTACAAAAATATATGGAATACTTTGAGATATTATGACAATAATAACGCACTCAATCCATTTTATTGAGCCATCTA
>CAJAPL010000081.1 GCA_903943625.1 uncultured bacterium | reverse complement strand
ATAATTTATTTTTAATATAAGAAATGCTATTTATTGTTATATGATTACCTGGGGCTGGGAAATCAACGCTATCCAAATTAATTCAAAAGAAATATAATGCAACTATTTTAAACACAGATGAATTTAGAAAGTTTATTTTTAATATAAATCCAAGAGAGAAAGACAATATTTACCCAGAAGCAATACAGGATATGTCATATAAAGCTATGTTCATAGCAACAAAATATCTTCTCAAAAACAAGATAAATGTAATCATAGATGCGGCATTATATTCAAATAAATTAGTCAAAGAAGCAAAAAAGCTATCAAATAAATCCAAAGTCATTCAAGTTATTTGTCCAGAAAAATTAGTCAAAGAAAGATTGCAAAGAAGAGTAAAAAAATCAGGACAAAAATATTCAGCTTGAATCAAGGTTTATGAGTATATGAAGGCTAAAACAGAAATAATAACTGGTATTGATGTGGTTTTTGACACTTCCAAAAATATAACAATAAAAAATATAACAGAAAATATATTTACCCATTAATTATAAATACATGGAAGTCAAAATCCTAGATGGCGCAAATATGGATATAGACCTTACCTCATCAGATCAAACATCCTGGAAACAGATGAAATGCCCTCGAAACGAAGCAGAATGATCTAATACACATAAATGTGCTATAAAAAATGTTTCAATCTGTGATTATTTTTGTGGTATTGAATATGTAGATAATGTTTTGTGTTGCTATCCAAATAAAAACACTTTGATTGATAATAAACAACAAAAACTTAAAAAACAATAAGCTTTTATTACACATCAAATAAGAACAAATGACAAACAACCTAGAAAAACAAGCAAGAGCCTTTATCGACAATCATGTCGCTATCATAGCCCCTAAGTACAAAGAAGTTACCTCAAGTTATTTCAATGCAAGCGTATCTGGTAAAGCAGAAGACTATCAAATATCTGCTGATAAACAGTTGGAATTAGAAACAATATACACAAACAAGGAAGAATTTGAGAAAGTTAAAAGTTTTATAGAATCATGAGAAATCAATGATCCATTACTAAAACGTGAATTGGAGATGCTTTTTCTATCATATAAATCTAGACAAATCGACAAAGAAAAACTAGCAATGATGGTATCTATACAAAACACTATAGACAACAAGTTTGCTACCTTTAGGCCAAAGATAAATGACAATGAAGTAACAGACAATGAAATTAAAAATATTTTAACAACATCTACTAGCAGTGATGAAGTCAAACAAGCTCGATTGGCCAGCAAAGAGGTCGGCACTTTCGTGGCTCCAGAAGTATTAGAAGTCGTCAAGCTCCGCAATGAAGTAGCATATGAATTGGGGTACAAAAACTATCACGAAATGAGTCTTTTGCTTGATGAACAAGATCCCAAAGATATTAGTGAATTATTTGACGAATTAGATGATATGACTCGCGATTCTTTTATAAAAGGGAAATTAAAAATTGACAAATATCTATCAAATAAATTCAATATATCCATAGATGACATTATGCCACGGCATTATCAAAACAGTTTTTTCCAAGAAGCCCCGACCATCTCATCCATTTCACTAGATAAATATTATGAGAATCAAGATATTGTAGAGCTATCACGTAAATATTATAATAGCCTAAATCTACCCATAGATGACCTCATATCAAATAGCGACCTATATGAAAAACCCTGAAAATACCAGCATGCCTATTGTATAAATATAGACAGAATCTGAGATATCCGCGTCATCTGTAATATTAAATCAAATCAATATCGGATGAATACTCAACTACATGAATTTGGCCACGCTATATATGAAAAAAATATAGACCCACAAGATACACCTTTTTTATTACATGATGCAGCACATACATTTACAACCGAGGCCATTGCAATGATGTTTGGTAAATTTGCTTCCAATCCACAATGGATCAGAGATGTCTTAGATATAAGCGAAGATGAAAAAAACGATATAAGCGAAGCATGTTTTGAAGAACTACGCCTAGAGCAGTTAGTTTTTAGTCGTCGGGCTCAGGTGATGTATCGTTTTGAAAAAGCAATGTACTCAAATCCTAATCAGGATTTAAATAAACTACGACGGGATATAGTAGAAAAATATCAGATGATAAAGCGTCCTGTCAATAAAGATGGAGCTGATTGGGCATCAAAAATCCACATAGCTTCCAGCCCATGTTATTATCACAACTACTTACTATGAGAACTTCTTGCCTCACAAATATATCACCATATCGTCAAAGATATTCTAAAATCTTCTGATTATAAATTTCAAAGTTTCTATAATAAAGCAGAAGTGGGGATATATTTAAAAGAAAAAATATTTTCTCCTGGCCGTAAATATCACCGAAATACTATGATTGAATGAGCCACCGGAGAAAAACTAACACCAAAATATTACGCACAGCAATTCATAGGCTAAAAACAAATAATTTTCTAGGACACAAAAAACTGGCTTACTGAAGCCAGTTTTTATTTTTCTGCTTGTTAGATTATTTATCATATTCCACCTCTAACTTAATTTTTTCTGGGACCAATGCCTTGGGGACTATAATTTCAAGTGTATTATTTGATGTTAACTTGCTATGAATTTTATCAAAATAAACCTGAGGCGGTAAATCTATAATCTGATCAATCTCTCATCGATAACATTCTTCCTTTATAGCAATCAGATTATCTTTTACTTGATTCTTTACCCTTTTTCAAGTTATTACTAGCCTATAATCTCTTATATTTAGCTTTATACTATCTTTCTCTACTCATCACAACGGCATCAAAATAACTATCTCTTGGGGTGATTCGTAAATATCATATGGTATCTGAGGTTTTAGCTGTTCTTTTTTTTGCATAAATTCATTTTAAAAATTAAAGTGAATATCAAATCAGCTTAGATATCCTTTCTTTTTTTTCTTCAGGCTTAGGTATAAAATAAAGTACAATCTCTCAGAAGCTAGAATCTCCTTCAGATAAAAAAATTAAATCTCAATTATTGAAAACACTATACATAAAATATCTTTTTCTAATAGAAATTGTTTTTATCTT
>CAJAPL010000080.1 GCA_903943625.1 uncultured bacterium | reverse complement strand
TCTTTTATATATTAATTTTTTGATATTTGATGCATATTGAAAATAGAGAAAACCCACTTAATCATTATGTGGATTTACATAAAAACCGAATTTTCTCCATCAGAGAGTCATTGTTTGATGATTTAACGAGAGTCAATGAAAATTTAGGAAAGGATATAAAACAATTATTTCACAAAAAACGAAAAGAATCCTGATTTGCTCCATTATGGTGAGAAATTATTCCTTGTGTATACAAGGATATTTTTGATTTGAATGATTTATTATATAATGAGATTTTCAAACAACGATTTGCGTTATATATACAAATGATTGTCGTTGATGATGCGACGGATAAAAGAGGCGCCATTCTCTCTAAAACACTTTATCAATCAATTTTATTACAATGCAAATGATTGGAAAAACTACTAACTAATGTCGTCGGCACTAAGTATGAAGAGATGTTTGAAAACATAGTTGATTCTGCTATCAATGGACAATTGAAAGATATTAATCTTAAAAATAATACAGAATCAATTGCGGAAAAACAAGAAGCTGCGATATATAAAAATTATCTTAACCACTTAATCGCTCTAGTAATTTCCAGTAAATTACCTCAATATGAGAAAATAATTATGAAAATGAGTACACTAATTATATATATAGAACATGCATTTGATGATATACAAGATATTGAAGAAGACTTGGGCGAAAAAAATTATTCCCCTCTTATCTCTCGTATCCTTTGAAACAAGGCGGAATATTTCACAGGAGATATCTTTACTGAGTTTATAAAGTCATGAATGCTTAAGGAAGAATTGGAAAGAGTAAATTCTTATGTATGAGAGATGTTGGTCATTATGGAACAATGAGAGCTCAAGAATTTAAAAGAAACATCCTCATGGAAATTATTTAGCAATATGAAAGATGAAATTCAATTTATTCTCAATGCCATATCATCTCTTGATATGAATGATATCAACGACACTGTGGTTTGTGATGTAAAATTACTCATAAAGTCTGTTGTCCCAATATAAGAAAATCTACAAAATTATACATTTATCATATAATAGTTCTATTCCCCTATTTTGCTAACTAACAACAACCAAATATCATTTTCTTCACATAACATCAAAAATACGATCAAATTCACAAGTTAATTGAGACAAACTAGCCTTAATGTAGTTTAACATTTTTTTACTTATCTCCAAATGATGAGACTTTTCAAGAAAAAATAGGCTCTAATGAAGAGTTTACCTTTATGGTAAGCTTTTTCTTTTTATCTACGAAAATGTTCTAAAATAAAATAGATGAGATCTGGGCCTGTTGAACATAGCCGGCCTTTTTATAGTACTTACCTGCTATTTAATACTATCCATTATCTTTTTAAAGATATCTATAGTGGCCTGGACTTTGGGTGTAAATATTCATTGATCTAACTTTGTATTCAAATCTTTTATAATAAGCTCTTGGCTCTCAAAAGGGATATATTGCCTAGTAATAGAAATTTCATCTACTGGAAATGGTGTTCCTATTCTTTTCATGGAATCTTTAATTTCTAATTCATAAAATTCAGGTGGTAAAGGTAAATACATCGAATTACCGTCACCATCAACGCTTAGAGTTCACCTAATGGTATATCCTGTAATACTATGTTCTGATGTGTCTTTTCTAAACTCCAAGAATGGAATAAAAAGAGCGTCTCAGCAGGAGCCACCCGCACATTCATTATAAAAATATGATTGTTTAGTAGTGTTTCCGCTTCGGTAGTCATCACAGCAATGGGTCGTGGAAATCTCTATTTTCCATAGAGGTAACTTGCTAACTTTTGTGGATCCATCTTCCATTTCAATGGGCTCATCTACGCTCATAAAATCAATAGAATAGTAGTCTCCGATAATGACAGCGGTCCCTACATCCATAGCAGTTGAGATGTCAGAAAAATCTGAAGTCCGTTCCTCTTTCGTTAGACAAGCAATGTCATCGGAGGAACAATCGGTAGAAGCGTATACAGATCTTCGCTTATTTGATCAAAGTTCATTTTTTGTCTGTAATTTTACTTGTCGTTGTTTCGAAACCGCGATAGGTCGAAAACAATCAGGATATTGAAAGGATATTTGCAAATTTCATTCATTAAGGCTGTATGTTTCCCAGTTATGACAACCTGTCCGTGAATATAAATAGGGCTGTCCAAAATTAGATCCATAATAAGATGACACATCGATATCCTGTCAATCAAATTTGAGCAATGTATCTTTAGGAAAATTTGCAATCTGAATAAGGTCTAGATCGCCTGAATTAATGTTGCCGCTAGACGTTACTTTCTCTCCTGTATTAGTCTGGACACTAGATGCTGTTTTCGATAATAGTAATAATTGTGGATTGAAATAGAAAAAGACAAGTCATCCTAAGATAGCCAACATAACGACTAATGCGGGCCAAAGAAATTTTTTCATAACCATAAAACTTATTAATTAAAACCAAACCAATATAGTCTATTTATGCATATATTCAATATAACTTAAAGAGTTCCACTATTCTGTTAACTAACAACAACCAAATATCACTTTCTTCCCATAACATCAAAAATACGATCAAATTTATGACTTAGCTTAGAAAAACTAGCCTTAAGGGAGTTTAACATTTTTGTACCTATCTCCACCAACAAAAAAACACAGTTCGAGACTGTGATTTTTTTATTTATTATTCCATTATTTAATTGAATGAAGAATTGTTTGTTCTAATCTTTTAGGCTCATCTGTGCCTATTCTATAGACTCTACCATTTTTCATTTTTATCTCAACTGCATCAAAACCAGAAACATTATAAATCCACATTTTGGGCCAAAACCATATTCTTATTCCCCATCCATAATACCAATGATTTTTTACGGTTTTAGCAGACATTATATCATTAAGCACAAACTTTTTTTGATAAATACCATAGCCAAATTTGATGCGTAAATATTTTTCATCAATAATTACTTTAAGTGACACAAAGGAAGCGAGAAAAAACAGAATTAATGCCATTATAGAGGTAACAGCAAAATTTGTACCAGAGTTTACTGAAGGGGGTTCTGCGGAGCTCGTAATATAAGCCCACGCAAAAAGCATTAGCACGGCCAACGTAACAACCAACATCAGATAACTAATTTGAGTGTGTTTATAGCTCATATTAAGTGTGTTGTAATTCATTTAAAATTATTAGA
>CAJAPL010000079.1 GCA_903943625.1 uncultured bacterium | reverse complement strand
TTTGGACAATTATCGTCAGCATTATCAGACAAATCGCAATCATAGTCATTGTTAAAATCACATTTCACTACATTATAAAGTTTGTATAAAACTTCTAAAACAGTCTTACCGTCAGCCAATTTACCCACATCAACTTTTTGAGCTATTGGGAGATCTATTATACTTTTATTTAGCAATACATTTAATTCTGCGATTGGCCAGACAGCTTGTTTGATGCTTCATATTTCTTGGAATCAACAGTTCTCTAGATTAAACATACAATACTTCATATAAGTCGAGAAGTATTTCACATCATCCAAATATCCAGATTTATTTAAATTTGCATTTTCATTTATATATTTTCTATCGACTGAATTTAAATATTTATCAGCATAGCTTCATTGCTTAATTTTATCCATCCACTTTTTGATAATATCCCAATCAGCATGAAAACCATTGTAAATGTATTTTGCGCTCAGATTTATTATTACTTGATAGAATTCAGCTTGCGTGGTATCCTTGTCCCCACAAAATTTTCATCCACAGACAGGACTGGTTTCTAGAGGGTATCATCTCATGTATTCATTGTCTCATACGTAGGCGACGCAGTAATAATATTTTTCTCATTTATAGAGTCATCATTTGTAGTTTATATCAGAGAAATCCTTTCATGGAATTTTGAGAAAAGCGTCCCAAAATTTATTATCATATTTGCTTATCATATCTTTTGGTGTATTGATACAGTCCTTACATTCTACTGTGTTGAGCAATTTTGCTAAATCATAACGTGATATCTTGTTGCTAGTTTCGATCTGTTTCGTATCTATTCACATTGTATCTAGCTGATCTTTAAACCCTTGATAATCAGCCTTTGCGACTATAATAAACAATAACAAAAAAATCTGCACCAAAATTAAAATCTTGCTACCAACCATTGTAAATTTTCTATTCAATTTTATTTTATTCATCTTTGTATAATAGGTCAAAAGATGACACTTAATTATATCTAAAAACTTTTGTTTTGTCAAAAAAGCAAAAATAAAAAAAATAGGCAGATAAAAATTACCTATCTTATTACAATCATTAGCTTTTTTTACTCTCCGAAAACCTCTTCCAATCAGTCTTTTAATTTATATCAATGCATAAATTCATCTAGGTGAGGTCTCTGCTTCAACAATCTATCCAAGCTCGTTACAAGTCATTTATAATCGCCAGATTTGGGATATACATAAGTTATGGGATCGAGCAATCAAGTAGGTCTGATAAGCTGTTCTACGATTTTATCAGAAAGTTTTAGTTCATATTCAGCAGGAGTGGCTGACAAAAAAATAGTTTTTGCGTCTATATGCTTTTTAAATAGATCTCAGCTTTCTTCATATCATAGTTTAGTTTTTAACTCTTCATAGGTTTCCCCCAGTACTTCATTCTTTAGTTCTAACCTATCACTTATTAGGTCTAGTTGTTTCTTTGTTTTTATTCATGTCCCACTTCGATCTAACTTATTTTCAAGTTCAGAAAAATTTATCGGTCTGTGATCTATCGCAGATGGTAGTCTAAATCCATATTTAATCAGATTTATTTTTCTCGCTCTGTCGCCAGATGGCATAGCTTGTAATTGTGGAAGAGTCATATGAGATTCATCTATAATCATCAAAAAATCATCTGGAAAGTAGTCAAAAAGCGTGTTTGGTGGCTGGCCAGGTATCCTGCGATCAAAGTAAAGAGAGTAATTCTCGATACCGTTTACAAATCAAGTCTCTCTTATCATCCTGATGTCATATTCCACTCTTTTTTTTATCCTTTCTGCCTCCACGAGCATTCATTTTTTTTCAAATTCTTTTACCCTAGTTTCTTTTTCGGCTTCCATTTGTTTCAAAATATTTTCCAAATCTGATACATCTTGAAGAAATTGTGATGCAGGTCGGACAACTATCTTATCTACTTTTCATTTATATTCATATGTAAAACTATCCCTAAGCTCTATCAATTCTAGCTCATCTTCATTG
>CAJAPL010000078.1 GCA_903943625.1 uncultured bacterium | reverse complement strand
CTAGAGTTTTTGGTTCTTTTGGGGCAATGCCAAAAGAAAAAAGAAAATAGATTCCGACCGCAAAAAAACTAAGCCGGAATGACCAAAAGGAAAAAGGAGCATAAATCACTAAATAACTTCTCTCCTAATTCCCCTGTCCAACTTCACAAGAAATTCATAAGTAATCATACCACTTTGGTCTACTAAATTCTTTAATGTATTTTTTGAAGACAAATTTTCACTCACCATCTCTATTTCATCATATAAGTTTGTCGATCAATCGACCAATATACTACACATATTCATACATATAGTTCAGACTTGTTTAAAATATTTTCTTCATCCATTACCAAACAGCACCCTTCAACTAGCACTTCTTGGTAGTCCCTCAGCATAACCAAATGGTATAGTCGCGACTTTTTCATTCTCATAAGATTTATATTCTTGGCCATAACTCACTCATTGTCCATATTGTAAATCATGCAAAGAAACAATAGTCGATAATATGCTAAGGGCTGGTTTTAATTTTTTTCATTGATTAAATTTCTCGTCAGATTGTTCCAACGGATTATAACCATACATTGCTAATCCAGGTCTAAAAGCATTAAAAAAATCATCCTTTATTTTGATCATTCAGGCGCTATTTCATATATGCCTCCACATAGGCGAATAACCAGCATTTACAATATTATAATACATTTTTTTAAATTTCTCAATTTGATCGTCTATATAATTTCAATAAATCCTGTCTGCACTATGTAGATGTGACATCACGCCAGTAACTTCTATTTTTGGATATTCTTTTAATATTTCAATAAATTTCGTCAAATGATCTTCATCTATTCCCTCCCTATTCATTCCCGTATTCAAAAAAATATGAATTCTGATTTTTTTATTTATCTTTCATAATACCTCCAAAGTAGGAATATTTGAAATACAAAATGTTGTTCTTTTAAAGTCAAAATCATAATAATTATTTGGCAAGGTTTCACCTAGCAACAAAATTTCTTGTCTAGAATATTTTTTCACTATCATGTATTCAGGGAAGCTGTCTACAACCAAATATGGGACATTTAGTTTTCTAATTATTTTTGTAATTTGTTTCAATCAGTGTCCATATGCATTGGATTTAAGTACAGGGAAAATCTCAGCTTTGGGCTGTAATGATTGTAATATTTCCAAATTATTTATAATATTCTTTTTATGAACATATATCACATTCATGGGTTCTGGCTGTGGGAAAAAAATTTTACGAAGAAATGATATCATATCTTTAAAGTAATAATAAATCTACCCTCAAGCAAATAGATAATAACTAATATACCAATAACAAATTCCTTTCTACTTTCAACTTTAATCTTTTAGCTAATTTTAATTGCAATAACAGAATAAAAATTTATAAATCATTCTACAAACTATTTTTATGCTTCAAAGTTAATTATGGATCAAAAACAATGATTATTTACCAGTCAAGCAATATCTTGTCTAAAGAACTCAAATAGGATAGCAATGTCCCAAAATAAAAAAATTATTCAAGCTGATGATCTATTTTTATGAATATATTGATTTATAAGACAACATGAATACTTTGCGGTTTTTTGCAATATCACGTGACTAAAAAACGTTGAAACATTGGATGAGTACTATCAAAATAAGTATTGAGATTTTAGCGTCTTATCATTTGACAATCCCAAGCTCAATCTAAACGTGAAATTGAAAAGACAAATTCAAGAGCTCACAAAAGGCTGATTTAAACAGACAGATTTTATTATCCTATTTTATATATCAATTTTGAATTTGTCTACCACTTTTAAGAAACTACTAAACAAGCACAATGTAGACATAGAAACACCAGTTAAAAACCTAGGTAATCTTATCAAAAATCCCATAATAAAGAAGGCTTGAGCATTTGCATTCCTGGGAATATTACATAAAATCTTAACTAAGTTAAATTTAGATCCTAAAGATGTTAAGATAATGAAAGTTCAAAATATAGATAACATAGACAATGTGAATATGTTACTAGATGCAGTTGAAAGTGAAATTTGAGAACAAGTAGAAAATTCTGCAATCAGCACAGCAAGTGCAAAAAAAGAAGAAAAAAAGTTAACCATAGAATATTTTTGAACAGATCTCACAAGAGAAGCAAAAGATTGATTTATAGATCCTATAATTTGAAGATCAAAAGAAATAGATCAGATGATTTACACGCTTTTGAGAAAGTCAAAAAACAACCCCTTGCTTATATGAGAGGCTTGAGTAGGTAAAACAGCAATAGTTGAATGATTAGCACAAAAAATAATGAGAGGAGAAGTACCAGAGAGACTAAAAAATAAAAGACTATTTCTATTGGATATGTGAACATTGGTAGCATGAACAAAATATAGGTGAGAATTTGAAGCAAGGATGAAATCTATACTTGAAGAAGCAACAGATCCAACAAACAATATCATACTTTTCATAGACGAATTACACACCATCATCTGAGCATGATGACAAGACCACAATGATGCTGCACAGATGTTGAAACCACTACTTTCAAGAGGCAAAATAAAATTAATCTGAGCAACTACATTTGATGAATATCAAAAATACATAGAAAAAGATGCGGCACTCAAGAGAAGATTCCAAGAGCTTATAGTAAACGAACCAGATCCCGCGAGCACAAAAGAAATATTGATGTGACTAAAACAAACATATGAAGATTTCCACTGAGTACAGATAAGCGAAGAAAGCGTAGAAACAGCAATAAGTCTCAGTAGAAGATATATATTGAATAAATATTTACCTGACAAAGCAATAGATATACTAGATGAAGCTTGTGCTAGAAAATCAACTATGCAGACCAAATTGGAGAATGATGAAGAATTTACAAAAGCACAAAAGCAGATAGAAGATATCCAAGTAAAAATTGAAGAAGCCATAGAGAAACAAGATTATTTCCTAGCCGCAGAACTAAAAGAAAAAGAAGAGAAAGTAAAAGTGAGTATGCAAAAAATTAGGACAACAAAAGCAATTCCGACTCATCTCAGACCAATAATAGTACCTACCGATATATGAAACGTATTGGCAGACAAAACATGAATACCATCAAACATAGTCAATGAAGATGAAATCACAAAGCTTAGAAGATTAGATGCAGATCTCAAGGAACATATAGTATGACAAAATGAAGCAGTAGAAGCAATAGTAAAAACACTAACAAGAAGCAGACTATCTGTCATAGATAGAAAGAAACCCATATGATCATTTCTATTCCTAGGTCCAACGGGAGTTGGAAAAACATATCTAGCAAAACTCATAGCAAAAAATTATTTTTGAGATGAATCGGCTATGATTAGACTTGATATGTCAGAGTTTATGGAGAAATTTTCTATATCCAAAATTATAGGGTCTCCAGCTGGTTATGTATGATACGAGGAATGATGAAATCTTACTGAAGCTGTTAGAAGGAAACCATACTCAGTTATCCTTTTTGATGAAATAGAAAAAGCCTCTACGGAAGTATTAAATATTATGCTTCAAATACTTGATGAATGACAGCTCAAAGATAGCAAATGAAGACTGATAGATTTCAAAAGCACAATTATAGTCATGACAAGTAATATCTGATCAGAAGAATTTACAAAAAAGAAATCAACAATCTGATTTGATGCAGGATGAACAACAAAAGAAATTGATGATAAAAAATTTGAAGATATAAAAACCAAGGTTATGGAAGAGCTCAAAAACTTCCTATCGCCAGAGTTATTAAATAGAATAGACTACAAAATAGTTTTCAGACATCTAACAAAATCTGATTTTACACAAATATTTAAAATCAATCTTCAAGAATTCCTTTCTACCCGAGCTCAAAACTCACCAGTAGAACTACCAAAATTCACAGATAAAAAGATAAAAGAGATTATAGAAAAAATCTACGACCCAGCTTACTGAGCAAGACTGATAGAAAGACACATTCATGATGAAATAGAGCCAATAATCATCAAAAAGTTAATGGAAGAAAAAAAATAATGAATACCCAAATTTTCATAAAGCCATACTTAATTGTGTGGTTTTTTATTTTAAAAAATTTGCAAAATTAACAATTTCAGTTAAAATCACATTACTTTAATACCACAAACCCCATGGTAGAAATAATGTGATCAGACATAATAAAGCCTAAGTCAAATGATTTTTCGGTTAGAAAACATA
Organism: uncultured bacterium; assembly: GCA_903943625.1. Taxonomy (GTDB): domain Bacteria; phylum Patescibacteriota; class Gracilibacteria; order Absconditabacterales; family Absconditicoccaceae; genus UBA6263. The sequence continues at coordinate 3,604 of CAJAPL010000078.1, read as the reverse complement.
CAAATGAAAATTTGTTTAAGAATTTTTCTACAATAGATAATAATAATCCAGAACAAATCATGGAGGCTTTCTACAAAGAAATAATAATTAACAATAAACAGAAAATTAAGAGAATATCATTAAATACATTACAAGAACTTAAAGAAAAATGAATTACAACAGAAATGTTTCTAGACTATTTATGTCAAACTCATGGAATATTATTACACTGATCAACTAATGAGATTGAATTAAACAAATTAAAATCGCGTAAAAACAAAATATTTGCCACAAATAAAGCAAGCATAGCCATATTAAAATCAATATATTCAAATAAAGGTGTAAGTTTGGAATATCCATATGAGATAGCTAAAAATGAGCCTTTTATTTTAAAAATCCATACACCACAGAATTGAAGTTTTATCAGCAAAGAAAAGTGATTTATTTTTTGCATAAAAAAAGATAATAGTTTTAAAAAAAATCCCAATATCCCTTGGGAGTTTATAAAAGAATCCGAAGATACGGAATTCTCTGTAATCATTGAAACAGAAAAATCAGATTTCAAATACCCAGTCGAGGTAATAAGAGATTATAATCCTAAAAGGTAATTCTTATTATCTCTGATCAACCAATCCCCCCATATACTTAGCACTATAAACCTCTTTTCATTCTAAAAATATTGTTTCTTCACCAGAGAATTTATCAACTTCTCAGGCAAAATCATTTGTATAAGTAAGACTATCCTTTTTGTATTCTTTCGGTCCACGAAAAGGTGCCTCCAATGGGATTAATTTCAAAGATTCCTGTAAAAAAGCATAAATCATTTTCAAATCAGATATACTTTCATCAACAGCTCAATAATAAGTCATGATATAGGCCGGTTGGCTTTTAAGAAAGACTACTTCCCTACCACCATAAGGCTCTCATCCAAAATAATTATCATGATATTTCCAATCTCCATTTTCAAAAGTTAATGTTGTAGAAAAATCTTTTTCAGTTCTTTCTGGTCTAGAACTACCAGCAGCATAAGTAGATTTTTTTGCTTCAACCAAAAATTCACAAAGTCTATCTTTATCTAGCATTTAAGTTCAGTACATATTCTAAAAAACTTTGTCTCCCTTTTATAAAGGGAGAAGTCCGAAGGACAGAGGGATTTAAATCCTCCTGTGCTTTGCACCTCCCCTCCTTTTCCAAAGGAGGACATAGTTGAATCGTTTCAACGCTTTAACGTTTAAATATCTCTTACATGCTCTTGATAATCTTCTTCACCACACCTATAATTTTTGCCTCATCATACTTATCTACTTCGAGTTTGTCGAAGAATCTATTTACTGATTCGAGGTAAATTTTATCATCTTTTTTTAATATCTTTTTAAGTTTTGGTAGTTGATTGTGTATTACAAACACATAATCATTTGGCTCGTAAGAATCTTGTTGTCTGATAAGTACCAGGTCTCAATCTTGTATTTTTGGTTCCATACTATTTCATTTTGCTCTCACAAAAAAACAATTATCTACGTTACTAGTCCCCAAAAATGCCAAGGTCACAGGCATTTTTTCTTGCGAATATTCTTCTATTACAGATTTTCATTTATTTCAACATTGAGCAAATCAGTAAATAGGGAGTTGTAATATATCAGTAAATTTATTTTCTATACTCTCTTTGATCAATCTATATCAGCTTCCGTCTTTGATAAAATATCATTTCAAAACAAGCTGATTTAGTTTATTCAAAACTGTCTGTGGATGGCTTACTCATATCGCTTGAGCAATTTCTCTAAGGGTAATTCCCTCTTGGTTGGTATTTTTTTTAAAAAAATTAATTAATTCTTTTTGGACAAAATCCAAATCATTTTTTGAGAACATGGCCAAGTGTTAGTAAATAAAGTAGATCGATAGCTTATATTTTTAGTTAATTTCCTTATTAGACACTAAGTCTGTTTTTATTTCTTCTTCTTTTTTGGTTTTACTTTTTATAAATCATACGATTCATGCTACTGTTTTATTCAAAGATTCCATAAATTTGGAATATTCATCTGATGTAAAATATCATAAATCATTACCAACAATCAACATGCTTTTTACTTCTCACATTGATCATTTTGCTATGCCAAGATATTTTATAAGCTCCTTGCCATATCATTTTTCATAACCATCAGCTATATTGTTTGATACAGCCAATGTTGCCTTTAGCAATTGATTCTTATAAAAATAGTCTTTAAATTCTGCGCCTGCAAATTTGTTACATAAATCTACAAACAAGTTTTTGCTCTCTTTCCAGATAAATAATTTTTCAAAGGTTTCTACGTTCATTTCTACAATATTAAAGTATAAAATTTCTGTTCGGCTATCGACCTACTTATCTACGTACGCTAACATATATAAGGAAATTTTTGACAAAATCAAGTCAATTTTTGACGAAATCAATCTATTTTTTGACAGATTATGATTTGCAGGTTTTAAACTACTAAATTTTCTCTTGATTTTTTTGCAAATCTTATTATTATACTCACGTCATCAAAAAAATCTGCTCTTAAATTTTATTCTCATTCCAAAACAATGTCTAAATTGTGTTCCTTTATAAAGGAGCTGTCGAGGAATAAAATGACAAGCCCGCGGATTTAAAATAACTTATCGCTTATCCGTTGTTACGTTTCAACGCTTTAGCGTCTTATGTACTTTATATATTTAAAATAAAACATGACAGGAAAAAAAGACTTATTAAAGGATGCTTTCGCAAACATTGAAAAGCAATTTGGTAAATGAGCAATTATGAGAATGTGAGACAACGCAAATGTATGACTAGTTAATACATTCCACAGTTGATCATATGTTTTGGATCTTATACTATGAGGTTGATATCCAGAATGAAGAGTCGTAGAAATTTACTGACCAGAATCATCTGGTAAAACTACAATAGCTTTACATGCTATAGCCGAGATACAAAAACGTTGAGAAATAGCTGCCTTTATAGATGCAGAACATGCCTTAGACCCTCAATACGCTAGGACATTATGAGTAAATACAGATGATTTATTGCTTTCTCAGCCAGATTTCTGAGAGCAAGCACTACAGATAGCAGAAGAACTTGCAAAATCATGAGCCGTAAGACTTATAGTAATAGATTCGGTTGCGGCCTTAGTTCCCAGAGCTGAAGTAGAATGAGATATGTGAGATTCCTATATGTGATTACAAGCTAGGATGATGTCGCAATGACTTAGAAAATTATCATCAATATTAGCAAAAAGCTGAACAACATGTGTATTTATCAATCAAATAAGAATGAAAATATGAGTAATGTTTGGTAATCCAGAGACTACTCCAGGATGAAACGCACTGAAATTCTTCGCATCTCAAAGGATAGAAATCAGAAAATGAGACAAGATAATGGAAGATAAAGAACAAATCTGATACCTAGCAAAGATCAAAATTGCTAAGAACAAAATATCTGCACCATTCAAAACAGCAGAACTACCAGTAAAATGGAAGATGAGATACGACAAGACATTGGATATTATAGAAGCTTGAGTAATACTCAAATTAATAGGCAAATGATGAGCATTTTATAGCATATGAAACCAGAAGTTTCAATGAAAAGAAAAGCTCGCACAAGCAGTAGAAACCG
>CAJAPL010000077.1 GCA_903943625.1 uncultured bacterium | reverse complement strand
TGTTCATGTTGCTGTATTTACTAAATGTGGCCACGCTCATTGAATAGCTGGAGAAACATATATATATGTAGGTATAACAAAAGATCAATTAATCAATCGCGATATACCAGCAGTTCATCAACTCAAAATACTAGAAGGATTTACAGTCAAAACACAGGTAGGCGCTGGTAAACTAGGCGTTACTGTTGCTGACGCTTGATCATCTTCTGTTGGGATATGATTATTTGGTGTAGAGTCTGGATCTGCTTTATCTGATGTCGTTACTTCTATTGTATTTACATATGGTCATGTTGCTTTTACTGTCGCTGTTATAGTCAATGTCTTTGTAGTACCGACATTTATTGTTCACACGTTCCATATTCAGTTTGTAGAATTATAAGTTCACTGTGATGCTGTACTAGATACGTATGTATATCAACTAGGTAATATATCTGTCAACGTCACTCATCATGCATTCGCTGGTCACGCATTGCTCAACACCATTGTAAATGTTACGTTGGATCATACTGTGGGCGTGGGATTATTTACTACCTTTGTAACTGATAAATCTGCCATCTGTGGATTTTGTACAAGGATACATTGAGCGTTACAAGTATATCAGGCAGGTACTCAATCTGTACCATCACATTGCTCATTGGGATTTCATAGCACAGGTAGTCAGTTGATTTGAACTCATGGATAATCTTTTACTCAGTCTCAACACTTAGCTACAAAATATCTTACGCAAGAATATAGTTCTTGATAAGCTCCAGGATCTGATAAATTTTTATGTAATATTGTAGCATTTGGTTGTGTGTATGTATCTCTATATCCATAGGTATTGGATCCATTATTTCATCATGCAGTATATGTATTATACTTTCAAAATAGCACATACATTCATGCAACATTTGTTCTTCATACACTGTTTGCTACAGCTTGCACTGTGTTTTGAAGTGCAGTAACAGCTACAGTGTCATTGTTTGGAGAGTTACGATTTGGATTGAGATTTGAAAGAAATGTAAATTGTCCATTACTGTTAAATGTTCATGGGTTGTATATCAACATGTTTGTTGAGTTTAATACAGCTCTTACACGTACAGGATTGGTATTGTAATATGTGTAATAGAAATTTGGGTTGATTGTAGTATTTACATATATTGCTTTCTCAATATTATCATTGTTGCCTGGCTGAGTTAAACATATCTGCCGATAGTTAGCTACCGTACTAGAGTTTAATGTTGTTGTATCTTGAGACATAACTCAATCTAGTGTGGCTACGCTTAGTCAATAAGAAAAAGATATTCAAAATATAGTAAACAAAGCCAAAGACAGTAATGTTTTTTTCATGATAATGTTTTTACAAGTTAAACTTTATTTCTTGCCAGTTCATTGATCTCCTCATTCTTCTTCTATTCACTGATCTCATCACTCAATTTCTTTTCTTTTTTTATCTTTTCATGATGCATTTATTCACACGTCATGTTGATAAGCTCATGGGATCATGGGAACTGATAAGTTTCTAGAAGAAATATTTATTCATCAGACATAATGATCTGCTGGTGCCATGCCTCAAGAGAAAATTTCTGGTGGGAGAACTCGGGGGGTATCTCATGGAGGGATATCTCATGGAGTTTTGGGTGTAATTGTTATTCAAGAAAATTTGATTCATAATGATTCATTTGCACATTCTCATAATAGGTAGAATACACATTCTGACTTTAGAGTAAGTATTTTGTTTCAAATGTCAAGTGATTCTCAAGATAAAAGAGTCGTTATGTCTCCATCTTTAAGTTTTATAGATTCACCAGTTAAGCTCTGATTTAAATTGTCTTTTATAGTAGATAGACTAACCTTATCCATATCTAAATTATCTAAAAGCCACTTTCTTCAGTTTGTTTCATCATCTCATTGTAGCGTCTCCATCTCTCATCATAAAACTTTGGTTGATCATAGACCAGTAATAGAGAATCATTTTCAAGTATTTGTTCATTTTCTATAAAAGGCCGTATAACCTACTAGACCACTATCTATGTCTTGTGAAATATCCGTATCATCAGCGAGTTTATCAAGTATAGACTGTCTGTAATCTGAGGTGAAATCTGGCAATTTTCATGATGGTCATTCAAGAGATTTATAAGCTTCTTTTTTGCTCTTATCTCTGTTTGCAACCAATGCTTTTAGTGTGCTATAGCTTGTAACTGACTTTTCTGTGGCGAAGATTCATTTCATCCTATTGATTACTAGAGCTTTCTGGGCTACATCGCTTCATTCCAATATTTTGACTATATCTTGATAATTTTTTCATAGAAGCTTTTTTAATATCTCAGATGCTTTACCATATTCTGTTTCATCTATATCTTTGTCGTCATCTATATCTTTTCAAGCGTTGTAAAGGAAATCGTTTAATATATTTATTTTTGAATCTTCTAGTTTTGAAAGTTTTTCTAAAACACTGTCATCACTAAACAGCTCGTCTATTTTGGTATAAGTAAATAAATTTACAAAATCGAAATAAGTTCAATCTCATGCTTCAGTTTTAATTGCAGATTGTTTTTTTGTTTCTTTTATTTGATTAGGATTGTATATATATCTTATTTCTAGTTTATCTGTGGGATCAGTAGATTTGGAAACTGTTATTTTTCATTTACTATCTTTTTTGAAATCTAATGTTCATGTTGTTGGGAATTTTGATAGTCAAGCTTTACCATCTAATCAATTGATAAATAGTTTTCATTCTACTACTCTTATAGGAGTTTTATTACCTCATTTGTCTCATAGTATTTCATTTTTGACGTCTTCTATTTTTGTTTTATAATTTTTTCATCCAGCTTTAAATGTTGTGGCCAATAAAGTCTCTACATCTTCGTAAGTCCGATCCTTATATCATACCTTCTCAACCTTGATTGGCTTGATATCTTTTTTCTCTCACTGATAACCAAGTGGTGGATGTGGAGGTTTAAGAATAAATGTATTTGGTTTATCATTTTTGTCTACTGTTCATTTTTGTCAGATTATAAGGAAGTTCCTTACTCATTGACCATCTGCACTTGAAAACATTCATAAAGTTTTAACGTCTCCTATGATAAGTGTAGTGCCATCATAGCTTACATTATCCAAAACATTTTGGTCAAGCTTAGCGCGGATACCAAGCACCTCTGAAAGATTACCTGTGGGACTAGTAAATACAAGCTTATCATCAGTTACAACAACGTCAAATAACGTACCCTTGTTGTTATCATCTATATTGTAACGAGCTTTGATGTATTCAGCATAAACATTTAAATCTTTTCATTCTGGTTTAAATTCATCACCATGTCATTGTATTTCCCCATCACGGATAATTTTTTGATCCATGTATTTACCTGCCGCAGAAGAAATATAATTTTTTCTCCATGTAGATATATCAAAATTAAGCATAGGGAATGGGACTCTAAACGATACTCAATCTGTCCCCACATTTAATCATATACCTACTCATACTCAAATTTTTGTTATTGAGACTTTGCCGTGTAATTGATCATACATATAATCTCTTCGACAGCCGACTATTCAAGTCTGCAAAACCTGCATTAAGTTATTGATTGCATTGCCCTTTTTGTTTCATTCAAATTCTTCTGGTATATTTTTGAACATAGTAAAGATTCATTTTTTATCAAAATAATCAGCTACGTTTTTTATATTTCACTCGAGGAATCAAAGATTATTTTTGATAAATTCTTTCATTGGCTGTTTTGTTCAACTTTTTAGTCTATTGAGATTGGCGGTCAAAGCATTTTTTAGCTCTGTAGAATTCTTCAAATTTTTAAGATTCGCTGGTTGTAAATGGAATATTTGAGATGAGACATCTCTATACTGACGATTCATCTGCTCTATAGCTTGTTTGGGATTTTGTTTCCAGTCTAACTCTACTCATGCTCCTCATCAAATATTAACACCTCACGCTCATACATCCACACCAGCTTTGATATCGCCTCACATTCATACATATTTTGGTGATTTTACATCATCTAGTCTACTAGTTACTACTCTATCATAATTATATTGCCGAGCAGTTTCTCATCATAGATTTAATCATATAGATAATGTAGCGCTTGTTTCATTATATTTTACTCACAATCATGTATTTCGTTCCCATTGGAAATTTCAGTCTTCAGAGAATCAACTTTTTCAAGTTGACAAGCTCAATCATATTGTTCAATTTTTTTGAGCTGTGAGTCATCATCATATGAGTTTTTTTGTAAATTCGTTTTCTATCTTGTGTCTATATTTTTCCATATCCCAAGATTTTGATACGGATATAGATGTCGGAGTAAGTCATATTTGCAAGTTATCAAGTGCAGACATCAATCAAGTAATAAAAGTATGTTTGGTATCTGTGAATCAATCAGATTTAAATAGAGCTTCTTGATCTGGATGTTTTTTGAAATGCTCTTGAAGTACATTGTCTATCATTGTGTATTTTTTTGCGTCCGAAGATATCCTCTCTACTCATACTAGATTATCAAATAAGTCTGGAGATATAGAGGAACTAGATCAGTTTACTTCTTCTATAGCCTTTGCAAATAATGGTTGGAAATTTCAATTATTGTGCAATGAATCTGTTCACGGCGTCACGTAATTTTTTGCCATTTCTAAAAGTTTCGCTTTTGACCATTGGTTTGCTTGGATATTTTTGATTGCTTGTTCAAGAGTAGGATTGGATGAGATCCAAGATATATTTTTGACTATATTTGTTATAACTATTTTTTCTCATGTAAGTTCATTTCAATCTCATTCAAGATCT
>CAJAPL010000076.1 GCA_903943625.1 uncultured bacterium | reverse complement strand
TATTCAGTTTTTTTCTAGTTTATTTAATAAAAATGAAGCTTGGCTCTTCATACCTGAGAAACTAAACTCAAACTTAGCCGCTGATAAAAATATTCTTTTGAATACAAAATCAGGATTTGGCTTTCATTTGAGAGCCTTTTGTCAGATCCAGACTCATCATGGGTATGGTCATCATAGCATTCTAGAAACTTTATCGAAACATTCTCATGCCGCATCGTCCAAGGTATTTCATATCTTAGTGATTTCAAACTTAATATTTCCTATATTGTTTTTTATGTCAGTCTTGGAAACTAGATAAAGATCGTTGTGTCATCAACTAGCAGTCAATACCATCATTGGGAACTTAACCTTGCGGATATCTCTCTCTGCTAAGAGTGAGAAAATGTGTCAGTGGATGTGGTTCACTTCTACTACTGGCTTTTTGAAGTGTTCTCAAAGTAAGTGGGCAACTGCCTTCCCGACAACAAGAGACCCAGGTAGTCATGGATGTACGGTCACGCTTATAAAATCTACCTTAGCGATATTTGCAAATCAGATATTAGCTAGTACTTTTATGATTTTCTCTGAGTGTAGTCTAGATGCTATTTCTGGTACGACTCATCAATATTGTTGGTGGTCGTCGATTTGAGAATAAGCCAATAGCTTTTTTATTTTGAAAATATTTCAATCAAAGGTTATTATTCAGATTGAGGTATCGTCGCATGAAGTCTCGATTGCTAGTGTCTGTATATGTAAGCGTGGGCGCATAAAGATTTGAAAACAGATAAAAAAGTGCTTAAAAAATTGCTTTTGATGAGATTTGTGTTTATAATATAATGAAAAAATTTATCAATTAAAGTAAAATATGGCTAAGCCCAAAAAGATTGTAAATCAGGCGGGTTGAGGTGATTCAACAAATACATTTAAAAATATGCCTTTTGCGGATTTTTTTAATAAAATAAATGAAAATGAAAAAACAGCCGTAACTCCAACATCTGGGCCTAAAGATTTTGATGAAATTATCCAGACTAAGGCAGATTTAATAGCTGATTTGGATTATTACAAACAGAAGAAACCTAGCTTAGCAAAAGATATCTTTTTGTTGTTAAACGAGGCCACATATAAAAAAAATCAAGCAAACAATAAATATTTACATGATTTTGAATCATGATTTTTGGAATTATTGGAACATGAAAATCAAAAAGTTCAAGCACGACAAGATTTAAAACATTTTACTGACCGTAGTCCAAAAAGAGTAGATAGAGAAGCTTGTGCGTTTCTCTTTAAGCTAACTTGATCAATCAAAGATCAGCCAATACAATCAAAAGCCCATGTAACTAGAGTAGAAAATAAATTGATTAGTGTGAGAGCTCTAATTGAAAAATACTGAACGGGGGCTTGTAGCAACACTCGTATGGTTTATCAAATTTTAAAAAAATTAAATAAAATCCCAGAAAATAAAAAAAATCAGATTAAAAGATTTGTAGAATTTGTCGATATTGCGACTGATTTGTGATATCATGCGTCTAACCTGGTGCGTCCTTATATTCATAAAACAATATTTGGACTGTACAAATCTTTGCCGATCTGATTTGTTTTTGATTATTTTAAAGATCCAAATAAAACCTGATTTGAATATCTTGATGGTGAGTATCTGAATAAAAACAAAGCTATTGTTTTTGATAGCGACGCTAAAAAACCTAGAGAAAGGACGTTATATGAAGTATCTGGTGTAAAAAAGATAAGAATAGAAAAATCTACAAAGGATATTTTGGAGGCTGAAAAAAATTGATCTTTTTTGATGTATGGCAATCAAAGATTTATTGTGGATGTGGGCTGAAGAATTACCGATTGAGCAGAATGAGCCAGTATGAATGGTTATTGAATTATAAAAATATTCCCAGATTGAGGGCTCTATATTTATAGCCCGTCTAAATTATTGCCTCAAGTATGATGATATGATGTAATCAATAATCATGTAATAATAGATGAGGTGTGATCTTGAAAAGATTTAAACAAACTATTAGATAAGTTTAATTATGTTGATACAACCCTGTTTTTTTGAGATGCAAGGAAGATAGCGGCTTCCTCATCTGAGGCTAGTGATTTAATCTCTTGGGTCAATGAATTGGTCGCAAATAAGAAAAAGCTTTCTTGAGAATTGGAAGTAGCCAAAATCCCTCCATTTGATTTAGTAATGGAGAATTGAACAAAATTTGAATGATTCAGGCCCCGTGATTTTTATGTAGATCCTTGATCAAGATTTAACCTAAAAGAAGAAATAATAAGCTATAGAAAAAACATCGAAGATAAAAATCTTGAAATTAAGAATAAATGATTGGCCGATAAAGAACAAAAAAAAGCGATAGCAAATCTTTGATCACAAGACATGTTTGATTCTCTGCCGGATAAGTCTTTTGATGAGCTAGAGATAGAGCCAGGGAAAGATTATGATTGAATTGTTAATTCGGTTGAGAGGAATCGATTGTTTGCCAGCATCAATAGGGGCAATACCGCGCGTTGAATTTTACATATAAAACAAATAGAGGATATTGAATTGTTTAAATCTATTGGGAAGTGAGATAAAATATCAGTTAAAATCCATACTGTAGATAAAAGCACAACTCCACCAAAAATATCTTTCAAGTTAAATAAAATTATAGAAAAAGCAAAAAACAAGGAACCGATAAACGAACCAAAAATTAAAGTTGCTTAGACTATTCGAAGGTAAGTCAACGAGCTACTTTTTTGATGCTCGGCAATGAAACGTAAATCAAAATCAGATTTAATATAATGGCTATCAAAAAGAAATTTAAGATGGTCATTTTTATATTTTGAGTGACAAAAAATCATATAAATCAAAATATAATAATGATTGCGGATAGTTTCCAAAAAATTTTTCGTGGCGTGATAAGATTTATCTTTTTAACCTTTGCGACTATGATTGCTCATATCATAAATAAAAACTCCAATAGCACTTGTGTGATTATTCATCAAAATAATCAGTATTTGGGTATTGTGTAGATTCAAACCAATACTCATATAATCACTCAAAATAAATTTATTCAAAGCAATACATTTTGTCTTTCTACTGATACAAAAAGATAATTATAAATCTGTTTTATAAAGCTCCATCGAAGGACTATTCATAAGAATGGCAAAATCTGATTTGACACTCGATATTGGACCAATCAAAATGTTCACATAAAAGCTTTTCAAGATACTATCAATATTATCTGATCTGCAAATAATCGAAAATTTAATGCTACGATTCATCATATCCGATATACCAATGTCATCAAGCTTCACATACTTTTACGTTTGGTTTCCATAGAATAATTTGATATCCTATGCAGCAAACTATTTCAAAGTGAGGATGGTATAATAAGTAGTATCTCTATCAATGATAGCGATAGCGCCCATATTCAGGAATAATCATTTCATCATGACGTGGGAAAAAATCGCCCTAGAAACAATAAAACTATAAGGGTGTGGAAGCTGCTTAGGTAGTATGAAACTCAATATTGTCGATTTCTTGTGACTATATCTTTTGTAAATTTCCAATCAAAGATTACTTTTAGTGGTAATATTTTTTTTGATCTATAGTGGATTTCTATGTTTTGTCATATTCAGCTTGCTACTACAGAGAATAATACAGCACAAAATGCCATAATAGAAATGGAGCTTCAATCAAACTTAACATCTTTAAAAAATATATATACTACTGGGATTAATATTGCTAACTGAGATAATCTTGCGGTGATTAATGTAATACTAAGTTGTTCCATTTTCCAAAAAATTTGCAATGGAAGCTGCTGGATACCAGCAAGCATAAAGCTTGCAGAGAAAACTAATCAAAATGGCAATCATCGTATAAGATATTGATTGGATGTGTATGCTGGTAAAAAATAGGCTATTAATATGGCCACAAAATAAATTACAGCCATAATTGTGATCCTAGTTCATACAAATTTTCAATATTCAGATTTTAGTTGTTCATTGTTTGGGTCTTTTCATGATTCTTTGATTGATCAGAGTCTTTTAACTGCTAGTACATATAGTCCTAGATCTGCTAGGGCAGTCCGTATTGCGAAATATTTTAAAATTGTAGAATAATCTCCATATCATAGTGGTCATAGATATGGGGTCATGATTTTGATAGTCAAAAATCAGAATAGAGCGCTTATTATTCTCCCTATCAATTGTCGTGCCGCATCTTTGATTACCAACCTATGTCAGGACATATTAATCTAAATATTGATAAATACTCGCTCAGGCGAACGATTAATCGACCTTGGCGTAAATAAAAATTATTTTTAAATCTGAAACTTTCTTGTGATCTTTTCTCGAAATGTTTGTTCATATCATGGTAACATTTTTACGTATTGTTCTAGACTTTCTATAAATATTTTGAGATTATCTATGTTGTCTGATATTGTATATATGTTATGATTTTTTGTTCACAAAAAAACTATGTTTTTGATTTCTCAGTTGTTCTTATTTACCTCCAGGACATATCAGGTTATAGTTTCCCACAAGCGTATTTTATCTCAGATAAGTAGTCAATCTTCGGTTGTTTTTATTAACATTGTTTTGTTTATGGAGCTTGAATAATAGAAATATCATCATACCAAAAACAAAATTATAATCGCTCATGGTGCGTTGTTGTTTAGTATAGACAGTATCAAAACAAATCCCAAAACAATTGAAAACCAAATATATCGAACAATTGTCCTTTCGAAGATTTCTCAGCCGTAAACAAATAGTCCCATTTATAAACTAAGAAATAAAAGTTAATGATTAATGATTATTTTATATCCTTGATTGTGATATCAAATATAAGATCTTTGCCTGCCAACATATGGTTGGTATCAAAAGTAATTTCTGTTTTGCTTATCTTGTATACTTTTATTGGTCCCGCTGGAGACATGATTGTCATTCCTTTTTTATATTGTTCTGGATTAGGTATTTTAGTATAATCCATTTTGAGAAGCTTTTTCTCGTCTCGTGCACCATATGCTTGCATATATGGTATCTTTATTGTTTTTGTCTCTCAAATTTTCATTCATATTACTCATGCGTCAAATCATGCTATCATCTGTCATGCTCATGCTTGGAATGCTAATCATTGTGTATAATCTCTTCATGTCTGATAATTTCAACATGCTTTTGCTATGCTTTCTACACTAGTGTCAAAAACTGTTCAATCTTTTAATCTTCCGATGTAATCTACACTTATAGTGTTTCAATTATTTACTGTTTTGTCTTGTATCTCAAAAGTTTTTGCTAGCTTTTGATAATCTATAACTGCGCTTTCACAGTTAGATTTTACGGTTTTATTCATTATAAACGCAATTATTACTAAAACTACTATGATTGCTCCTACAATCCAGATCCACATAAAATTTTTCTGGCTTTTACTTTGTGGTTTTTTCATTTTTGAAAATTATTTTATAAAGGGATTGTCCGCTATAGTGGCACAGACATAAAGCGATATGTGTCTTGAATAATAACTAATTTTAATATGAAAACAAGAATAAGTAAAAAGCTTTGAGTTGCTAAATAAAATACGGAAAAGCACAGAAAAATTTGCAAAATAGTTATAAAAGAATATAATTGGTATGTAGAAGCGTAAAAACGTAGAAACGCTTAAATGCAAAAATATTTAGATATTAGAAGCTTATTATGATTAGAAAAATAATCAAAAACAATAGATTCTGATTGGTTTTTAGGTTTTTGTGAATTTTATTTTTTTTGTGATTCTCGGCATATCTGTTTTCTTTTTGACAGTCTGCCACTAATAAGGCGTTGCCCAAAGAATATGTGGCTAATTATGCGATAAGCGCTGATCGAGAAAAAATACAACAACTTTTTGTTGAAATAGAGTCTGCTAGCAAAATATGATCTGAAATCCCAGCTAGTAAGTTTGGAAACTTAAATACAAGCTTCAATATTATTTTTAAATATTTCCCTCAAGATTATAATTTTAAAGTGACGTATCAGGATTGTTTGTCATTGTCCAAAGACTTATCATTGTGATATACCTACAATAAACTAACTTCTTTTATGGATACTTGCTATAAACCATTAAAACAAATTCTAGATAAGATAAACACAAAATATACAGTAAAGGCTGAGGCTAACATCAATCCAAAATCTTGACCAGCTCCGTTGATAGTCACCTTTGATGGTAGAGCTAGTGTAGATCCATCCAATGAAACAATACCAAGCAAAAATTATTATCGATACTATAGAGATATAAACTGATTGGATAAGACTATGTGAATAGGCCCTGTGCTAAACTATACTTTTGATAACCCAGGGAACTATTTGGTCCACCTTACAGTTAGGAGTTCAAATAATTTAACTAAGTGAATATTTGATTGATCAAAAAATATATCTATAGATGTATCCCCAAAGGTTGCTTCGGTCGTGGTATATGCCAATTGAAAAAAATTAGATAAGTACGATAAAGTAAAGATATGAATACAAGAGGCCCAGAAGTGAGTGATTTTTGACCCTTCTGCGACTGTCCCTATGTGAGGTAGGATATTGCAGTCATATAGATGGGAAATAACTTCTTCAGATGGTTTTAGATATTTGAAACAATGACAGTGAAAGCCCTCTATAATCAATCTCCCGCTACCATGACAGTGAGAATTTATTGTTTCTCTTACGGTTTCAGATAATGAGAATAACAAGGTGACTGAGAAATTTTTTCTTCTTGTGTCTGACCCAGTAGCAATAATTAAACAATCTCCAGAACAATGAAATACGTCAACAACATTTTCTTTTGATAGTAGTCCGTCTTATTCTATAGTCTCAAATATAAAGCTCTATACGCGAGAATTGTTTGATGAAAACTGAGATAAAACAGATATGATACAATGAAAATCAATAAAAAAACAATTTAAAAAACCAGGATTATATATAGTGAAACTGACAGTGGAAGATGATTTGTGACAGACAAATGTAGATACTATAAATTTGCTTGTGGAATCCACAGATCCTATACCGCAATTTGCAACCAATCCAACATTGCTTTGGAAACATCCATCTCAATTTGTTTTAGATGCTTCTTTGTCTTCAGACATAGATGTTATGAACTGATATGATGAGCTGCTTTATGAGTGGAGTTTTGATAAGCCCAATCTTATCCAGATAATTAAAACTGAAGAGAACAACAAAAGGATAACCGTTAATTTTGATGATATATGAAAGAATCTAGTAAAACTGACTGTCAAAGATAAGTACGGAAAGGTTAGTGAGGTAGAAAAAGAAGTAGAGATAAAATCTACATTGAGACCAGAAATATCAGTTAAACCAAAGGCGGCGGTTTGGGGGACTCCAATAAAATTTGGAGTAAGTGCCAATAGAGAAATAATGAGCTATGCCTGGGATTTCGCAGATTGAGAATCTGCAACAGTACAGACAAATCAGGTTAGTCATGCTTATAATAAAGTCTGATCATATGGTGTTAAATTGCAAGTATTGGATGCTGATTGAATGCAAAATGAAATAAATACACTTGTGTTTATCTGAGATAAAGATTCTCCGATAGCTGCATATAATGTACAGGATAAGCAGTCTATTACAATGACACAAAATGATGTCTGTGAATTTGTCGTATGAACAAAAACCGTTCAATACCCAGCGTATAAAATAGATAGGTATCAGGAGTTTAAAGTAGATGCATCGGATTCTGTAAATGCAAAATGAGAAAAATCAAACCTATATTTCTATTTTCAGCCCAAAGAAGGCGAAATATATAAACAACAACAATTTAGTTATAAGTTTGATGAGCTAGGCTGTCGTTATATCGATTTTACGGCAGAAGATACTGTCATAAATAAAAATTCAAGAACTAGGATCTGGTTCAAGGTCTACAACGCTCTCCCTAAACTTGATAATCTGATTTTGATGTATCCGCAGTATGGAAACGAAATATGAATATGATTCAAAGAAAATAATGTAAAAGATATATTTAATTCTGATTTAGATCCATTGATAGTAAAGGTTATGGCTATGAATCCGTCTGATCCTGATTGATTTATATCTTATTATAAACGATACTATTATTATAAAGACGATCCTACTAGACAACTGGAAATAAAGGTTACGCCTAGCGATATTCCATATGCATTTTTCTCATTACCAAAGATGCCATGAGAGTTTATGTTTGGAGTAAGTATGTATGATAATGACGATGGTAAGCAATCTAGTGAAGACTTGATATGAAATTGACCTATCGTATTTTTTCCTCCAGATGTAGCTAGACCAGATGTGCCTATGGTTACTTTGAGATCAGACAAAACGAGTGTAGAAATATGAGACGAGGTGGTGTTTGACGTTATATCAAAGATAGTATCGGATAGACCAGACTTTGTAAAAGATAGGACTATCCAATATGATTTTGATTGAGATTGAACTTACGACTTAACCACAAAAAAAGATCGCGTCACATATACATATACAAAACCAAATGCAACTTGATATGTGCCTAGAGCGGCGGTTTTATATAGATGATATAAATGAATAGGTAAATGATGAGGTATAATCGTAAAGAATGGTCTAAAGCCTAGATTATTAACCAAATTATATGATAGATTGCTTTTGTTGAGAGATATCAGCATATGAGAAATTTCAAAAGATAATATATGCCTGAGTTTAGTTGATTGTAAAAAATGAGATGAGGAATTTATTTATTCATGAACAAAGGTCCAATATATAGCATATGAATATCCAAATTATAAAAAATATGTTGTGTCTATGGATTTGGAAGACAAGTATGCAAATCAAGCAAGCAAGAAGTGGACTATAGATGTTGTTTCTTGATCTGCAAAATCAAGCGATATCGAAATACTGTCATTACCAGAGCTGTCCCAATCTGATGCTGGACAGGAAATTTTTGTATGAAATAGTTTAGACAATTCAGTTTTGTTTTATATTTATTATGATTGAGACAAAGATTGTTATATAGATAAAGATATATCTTTGGACTCAGACAATGATGGTAACCCAGCAAATGAAAAAGACTTTTTATGTAATGAGGCAAAGCTCATAGAGTATAACCCACTTTATCAATCTATTATCTGAAGAATATTTTACCAAGTATGAGAGAGCAAAACATTATCAAAAGATTTTACTGTGAGTTTTTTGGATATATGAATGCAACTTGACGATGAGACAAAAATTCTACAACAAGATCTGATGAAACTTATAAATAGTCTGGATATCTCCAAAGATGAAAATAAATGATTAAAATCTTTGTTGATTAATTTACAACAAGATCTTATAGACGTTGCCAATATGAAATCAGATTTGGTTGCGGCACAAACTTATGTGTTGGAGAATAAAGTAATCTTTAATCAGGATCAAAAAACTCTATATGACTCAATAGTTTCTAGGCTACAAAGCAGAGCTTCTGTAGCTGCAATGTGATGAAATGAATACCAACAAGCCAAAGCTCAAATATTGGATATAATACCATTTTCTATGAAGTCTCAAATTGAAGATATGTTTACACAGTTTGAATCTGTGGTTTGAGATATGTCTTGAGATATGT
>CAJAPL010000075.1 GCA_903943625.1 uncultured bacterium | reverse complement strand
TCTAGTTGCAATATCAAGCCTCTGAGAGAATTCTATGATTTCATCCTGAGTAAGTAAATCTCTAAGGAAGTTAAAAACCTGTTTTGGAGTCTCGAGTTTGAGAAAGGCTTTTTGAAGATTGGAAGAAATTTTTTGAAGTTGAATATTTTCCATGAACTGTTTTATGATTTAAATATATGTATAATAGTTATTCCTTACTTTATTGCAATAAAGTATTGATTTTGGTTTTTAAATCATTATCTACTTTATCGCGATAAAGTTTTGGTGGCTGTAGCTCAGTTGGTAGAGTAGCGGACTGTGACTCCGTTTGTCGCGGGTTCGATCCCCGTCAGCCACCCCAGTAAAGTTTATAGTTCATAACCTTAGTTATGATTTTTTTAAATTAAAAAAATAAAATGTAAATTATATTTAATAAAAGAGTCCCCGATTTTCTTGATTTTTTGATATGTTTGTGATATAATTTAAAACAGGATTTTATTATATAAAATACAGATGGCTAATATAGAAAAATACAAACAAGATATGGGGATAAATATCAATGATATAAAAAATTCTTTGGATGGACTGAAGAGGGATTTCGGAGAATGAAAAAAAGATAAGACAGAAATAGAAAGACAGAAAAATAAGCTTTTGGAAAAAATCAAAGAAACCCAAGAGATCAATAAGAAACTTGACGAAGTTGCAGAAGAATCTGATGAAACAAGCAAAGAAGAAGTAAAAAGGGCAGAAAAACAATTGGCGGAGTATGAAAAAATGTTGAAAGATTTGGATACCGAAGTTTATGAAAAAAAAGATGATAATAAGAAAACTTGAGAGAAACAAAAGGGAGGAAAATTTTGGAAATGGCTAAAATATTTATGATTGGCTATATGATGATTTTTTGGATTGAGACGACTTTGGAGGAAATATAAAGATACTAAAAAATCTGATAATGCAACTGATTGAAAAGATAAGGTTGAACAAACAGATGAAGATAAGAAAAAAAAGAAAGATCAAGAAGTAGAAGATACTCAATGCAATAACTTAGAAGACACAGATAATAAAACTGATGATAAGATTGTTGAAAAGCCAAATGATAAAGTAGAAAGTTTAGTTTTGACAGCTGAAGAAATAACAAAAAGAAATGAATATATCAAAAACAGTATAGGGAAGGCTAATAGAATCCCTGCGACTATAGATTATTGAGTGGATAAAAAAGTTTTTGAAGCTAAATGATGTCCCAAAGAGATTGGCTTTGATGTTGATAAACAGGCTATTGTAGCTTGAGATATTATTTTAAAATTACAAATCCCATCATTTGAAACAGATACCACGCGATGAAGAGCCAAGGTAGATAGTCTCCATTTTGATAAAATTGAAATCGATTGAGGGAATATAAAATTAACTATTACATGAACTGGGACATTGATAGGATGACTATTGGGCCGAACTGGAGCATCTCAGACAAAGACTCAAACATCAGAAATGGATAAAACAAAGTTTTGGGACATAATTTCTCCATATTATGAAAATAACAAAAAAAGTTATTCATTAGAAATACCAAATAAGGACTCTAAAGTGCCATTAAATGTCAGCATATAAAAAAGTTTATAATATATATTTTGGGAAATAACTTATTTAAACCAGACTTTCACGATTCTAATATTGAAATGGAATGTTTTGACTTCTTCAAAAATAAAATAGTCTGAATATTTAGAACGTAAAATATCTACTTGCCATGTCATCATTTCAAGAAACATTGTGATATTGTGAAGCTTAAAATCTATGATCTGATCAAACATTTTGTAATAATAAATTAGCCCATCTTCCCCACCAACAAATGCCATCCTGGGTTCTCGTTTTTTTACGCTGTCTGGATTATTTTCATCATGAGTTTGTTCTGGAATATAAGGTAGATTGCCAAGCAATATAATTTTTTTTTCTGAAATAAGTGAGGCATAACTATCAACAAATTGAACTAAATCTGACCGTATAAAATGCGTGTTATATTTATCAGATTGGATTAGATTATCATAATTTTGTTTTGCTACTAATATTGCATCTTGTGAATAGTCAGTCAAGAAGACAGTTTGGAAAGTATCGGGATTTTGTAGTAAGACTGATATTCAAAGGACTCAACATCAAGTACCTATATCCATGAGAATATTGTCAGGCTGATTTGCTAAATTTTTTTGACAATGTTCTGTGACTGCATTTATCATGTACTCAGTTTCTGGACGTGGTACAATTGTATGCTGGTTAACCAAAAATTTTA
>CAJAPL010000074.1 GCA_903943625.1 uncultured bacterium | reverse complement strand
ATAAAATAATTATTCGTGTCTTTTTCATTTTAATTATAATGGATTTAAAAATTAAAACATTCATGCGCTTTTTATATTTTTATTTTTGCTGTTTTCAATATTTTATCGTTATCGTTTACCTCATCATCCTCCCCCGCCAAAGCTTCATCATCAGAAACTAGATCATCAGCTACTGAATCATCCTCAACTGCTAAATCATCAGCCTCCAAACCCAACTCATCAGTTTCCTCATTTTCAAAAAATACCAAATAACATTCATATGTATCATGCTATTATGGACCGTATTATACTTCAAGATATTAGTCATAATAAGACTCATATTCATCATATTATTAATATTGCTTTCAATCGTTTCTTTTTGTCTTTTCTTTTTGATTTGGGGATTATTGATTTTCCTATGGCGGCTGAGGCAATAAAGAAAACCCATATCAGCCAAGTAGCTAAACCATTCCAATCAAAGCTAGTACTATTTGAAGAATTAGAATTTTCTGAATATGCTTGTATAACAGTTGGATCCTTTTGTATGTATAAATTGATGTCGTTTATGGATGAATATATCCCTTGAAAATAATTTCATTCTCTGAAATTTGGGACTATATTGTTTTCTCAAATCCTTTTTGCTATTGCATCTGGTATCGTTCATTCCAATCAATATCAGACCTGTATTGATCGTGATCTGTCTTCCATGGCAAATAACATTATGATTCAATTATCTTTTCATTTTTGTCAGACTCATCGTTTATTTCATATATCTGTTGCCAGTAAATTTACATCGTCTCAATCTATTGTAGGCACTATAAGAACTGCGATTTCTACGCTTGTTGTTTGTTTTATATTTGATATTAAATCTGAAAGCTGACTTTTTTGATCTATTGTTAAAGTGTTGGTCAAGTCATTGATAACTCAGTTTGGACTTGGTATCTCAAATCATATGGCAAAAGAGAACACAGAAAGTAGTAATAGAAAGGTTGAAATTTTTTTGATCATGGATTAGCCAGATTTTTATAAATATTTTCTTTGTGACTAGACCGGTCTATATGGTGATAATTTTTATTATTTGGAGATCGGGCCCTATATTTTTGAGTAAAATCCCCCACTCCTCTATTGAGACTTAGTAGGTATTGTCTGATGATTTAGTCGCTTTTTCTGTAAACTTCATAATTTCTTTTTCAAACTGAAGTTCGATTTCTCACACTGCCCCATTTCTATTCTTTCTGATACATACATCAGTCGCTCATTTTTTATCTGTACTAGGATCATAGTAATCTTCTCTGTGCAACATTATTACAGCATCGGCATCTTGCTCTATTGCTCATGATTCTCTAAGATCACTTAGTTGAGGCTTTTTATCGACACGTTGTTCAACAGCACGTGAAAGTTGTGATAGCGCTATAATGGGCACCTCAAGCTCTTTTGATAGCTCTTTTAATCATCTAGAGATTTCACTTATTTCCTGTACTTTATTATTTCATGAGTAGGCAACTCAATGCATCAATTGTAAGTAATCTACAATCACCAAATCTAAACTTCCTTTTTCTATCTTAAGTTTTCTAAGTTTGGATTTTAGTTGAGGTACTGTATATGCTCACTTATCATCTATATAAATCTTTGTTTCACCTAGTGCTTCTATAGCTTCTCCTATGTTTGCAAAATCTTCTTCTTCCAAATTTCATTTTGTAATTTTATACATTGGGACTCTAGAAACCTCTGATATTATTCTATCTACTATTGATTCTGATTGCATTTCCAGTGTAAGCAAAGCAACTGATTTGTTTTGTTTTAGTGCTACGTTTGTAAGTATATTGATGGCAAAAGATGTTTTTCACATACTTGGACGTGCGGCTACAATTATCAGTTCTCAAGGTTTAAATCATGTGAGATAATTATCCAATCATGTGTATCCAGACAATACTTTTCTTTCATTTGCTTTCTCTGGATTATCAACTATCTCCATATACGTTTCTATTCTCTGTTTTAAAATATCTGAAATCTTCACCATAGAATCTCATATCTTTTGTTGTGTGAGTTCAAAAATTTTCTTTTCGATATCATCCAATATTTCTGTTGTTTCCTTTTGTTGATAGACGTCTCATATTATCTTTTGAGAGACTTTAAGTATGTTTCTAAGCACCGATTTATCTTTTACTATTTTGGAATATTCTCAACAAGATGATGTAGATATCAAAAAAGTAGATAGTTCATAAAGATAATCTATTCATCAAACTGGATCTATCTCATTGTTTTTTGTTAACTGATCAGCCACAGTAACTGCATCTATAGTCTTACGCTGTATCCATAGTTCTTGGATTGCATTGTATATCATTCAGTGTTCTTTCTGATAGAAATCTTGAGCCATTAATGAATCTCCATCATACATTCGTATAACGTCATTATCCATCAAAGCTCAGCACAGAACTCATTTCTCTGCTTCGATGTTATGCGGTGGTAACTTTATATCATCTATGTTAATCATGTTGTTAACTCTGATTTAAAATATTGCGAAAGGTTTATATTTAAAATAAATTCATTATCAATTGGAAAATAGTCTACTTTGTCTATGTGTGTCTATTTAAAATAAAGATCAGTCTTTGTATATCTTATCATTTGCTTTTAATCGTTTTTGTATGTTTCATATGTCCCGATAAGAATCTATCTTTACTCAATATATATCCATTCCTTTTGCTAAAATATTTATTCAATCTGCTATACGAAATTTTCATCAATCTCTCTGCTTTTTTATGTCATTCAATATATTGAAAATTTTATGTGGCAGTATACAAAATCAATCCCATATGTAATTTGATGGAGCTTTGTTTATATCACGACTCTCCTCTATCTCAATTACTTTTTCTCAATCTAATTTAGCTACTCAATGATTTGATGTTTCTTCTATAGGCTCAGGGATTATTCATATAACTGGGCATTTTGTTTCTTGAAATTTTTTAAACATTCTCTGAAAATCTTTTGTGTCATATATAGCATCTCAGAAGTTTACTATAAAAAAATCGTCATCTATCCAGTCTTGTGCTTGCAGGATTGCTCATCATGTTCACAGCCGTTCTAACTGTTTTACGAATGTATAATTTGCCATATCTTTTGGCTTATTTATCATCTCCAACATTTCAGTCTTTCATTTTTTTTGCAACATATCCTCAAGCTCATAATTTTTATCAAATCGATCTTCTATGATTTTTTTTGATCAGGTTGTTATGATGACAATATCTTTTATTCAGCATGAGACAACTCAGTCAACTATGTACTGGATCACAGGCTTATCTCAAACTGGCATCATTTCTTTAGCTATTACTTTTGATATTGGTAACATCCTTGTGCCGTATCATCATGCAACAATCAAAGATTTCATTGGCAGTAAATAATGGACTAAAATATTATTAGAATAACTGCAACTGAGTGGAGAAAAAGTTTAATGTAAACAAGAATCATTTCTCTATCAATTTTATGTTTAGATTTTCACTTGATCATCGAGAATTACAATCATTGTTTGCTAATGGGATTATCAATACGTTCTCTGTTATGTTTTTTGTAATTGTGTTTAGGACCGGTATTGTTGTCCCTAAATTTAGATGTATCACTTGGGTTTGGAATATATCTTGTAAGAAGGATTCCGCCTTTCAAAAATATTTATTCTTTCTATCTATTGCAACCCACTCTGATATTTGATCGACTTTGATGTCATATTCTACGTAATCTGGTATGT
The DNA here is from genome assembly GCA_903943625.1 of uncultured bacterium. GTDB lineage: Bacteria > Patescibacteriota > Gracilibacteria > Absconditabacterales > Absconditicoccaceae > UBA6263. Next base: position 8,087 of record CAJAPL010000074.1, on the reverse strand, counting down.
TTGAGCCTATCCGTTGTTGAAACGATGTTATGATTTTATCTGGACTCTGTTTCTTAACTGTTTTGAAACTTATGTTTGCTACCGCTTTATTTTGAATTGTTTTCCTTGTAATCTTGTCATCATATCAAGATCTTATAGAAGTTATCTGTACTGTCGGCCTGAGTCCAATCTGTGAAATATAATCAAGATTCTTTTCCTTAAACATACTTTTTATGGATAGTTCTTTTTGTACTTTATCTATTTCAAATTCTATTTTCTTATTATTTATGACTGTGTTGAATGGTATTTCTTCTACGTCGTAATAAAAATATGGTATGTTGATCTGATTATTTGCTCAGTGTATCTTGGATAATAATTTACATGTCTCATGTATGGCGTTTGGCACTATACCTCAATATGTCCCTGTGCTTATCTGGTTATTTGCGGTTTTTATAATCAAAGATATATCTATATTCCCTCTGGTTGAAGTTCATAAACATGCATCATTATTTACCAGACTTCAATCTGACATAAGAAAGAAATCTGATTTTAATTTTTCCTGATTCTCTACTATAAATCTTTTTGTATTCTCAGATCAGGTTATTTTTTCTCATTCTATAAAAAATCTTATGTTGTATCAAAGATTCTTTTCTTTTATCAATTCAAATATGGATACCATATGTATTAGTATCTGTCATTTGGTATCGGCTACTCATCTTCAGTATATACTTTCTTTTCAGATGTACAAAGAGAATGGGTCATCTTTCCGTCAATCTTTTTTATTTGCAGGTAACACGTCATAGTTTCAGTAAATTGTGCAGGTAGGGAGATTGGCATTGTGTTCATAACTGGCTATTACTATGGGATTTCAATACCCTTCTATAAATTGGACGTCCATCTTATGTTCTTCAAAAACTTTCTTTAGTCGCTTGGCTGCTTTTTTTATATCACCCAAGTGTTCCTTATCTATTGATATACTAGGAATTTCAATAAATTCTTTTAATAATTGATAGTATTTTGCTATCATGGTGGTCGGTTTTGAAAGACTAAAAAACTATTTTGCGTAGTTTTTTATTTTTCTTTTTGCTTTTTCATTTGATGGCTCTAGTTCCAATATCTTAAAAAAATACTTCCTTGAATTATCTGGATCATCAATCTCTTCGTATAGATCTGCTAGCGTCATCATATAGTTTGTGTTTGTTGGTCTAAGCTTTACAATCTTCTCCATAGAGTCTATTGCTTCTTTTTTCCTTTCCGTATTGTAAAGAATTTCCACCATGCTGATATAGTATTTTGGATTTGTTGGTTTTAGGCTAATCGCTTTTTCAACCAATATCTCTGCTGTCTTGAGATCTCATGTAAGTAGATATATCTCTCATATTTGTCGTATTGCATTATGATCTTCGGGGTCTTCTTCTATAATCTTTTTGGATAGAGATAGCGCTTTTTTGTGATCTCATATTGTGAAGTATAGTTCCGCTAGCTGTTTTGTGATCTCTAGATTAATCGGATCTATTGCTAGCCCCTCTATTAATTTTTTTTCATATTCATCTATTTTTCATTCTTTTTTTAGTGTCATAGCCTCGTAAACGATTCTTTCTAACAGTTTTTTTTGTTTTAAAATGATGTTTTTATCTTGCTCTCCCATGGGCTCTTCTTCTTTGGGTTGTTCATTATTAATGTCGCTCTTTTGTTTATTTATTAGCTCTTTTATTTCGTCTATTGGCTCAAAAGAATCTCTTATAACTTCTGTTTCAATCTGTTCTTCCTGATTTTTCTCTAGGATCTCTTTCTTTATTTTTTTTAGAGTTTTGAAATCATTAAACTTTTGTTCTAGAAAATTTCAAACTCTTAAAGTCCTTTTTGTTAGTACAAAAAACAATAATCATAATGGCAATATTACAATTATAAGTGTTAAGACTATCCATAAAATTGTTCAAATTTTGATCATTTCTTTAATGTTATTATTCTAAATTGTCTTTTTTTGGTATTCTTTCTGTTTTTTCTATACGTTCGGGTTCTTTTATTTTTATTATTTTTAGTTGTGCTACTGGGACTCTAAACGTTTCTCATTCAGTGGTCTTTATTGTCACGTCTCATGTCATTATATTGTATGATGTTGAGTATCATTTTGCGTCACAAGATTTACATTCTACGTCTGATCATTTTGGTGGATACTTTTTACTTTCTTGAGTATAAAGTTCCAATTCATATATCAAGCTACATTTCAACTTACCACATCTTCACTTAAGTCTTTCTATGTCTCTTCATTCAAGATTTTGAAGTATGATATTTTCCATTTCAACACTTGGTAGGGCTCTAGAGCTCTTGCAACAAAGATTTATTCAATTACATCATGTGATATGATCTGTACCAGGAGACATTTTGACCATGTCTCTAGCTCAAACCTGAAATAAAAATATGTTTTTTCATAGCTTTTCTCTCAATCATTTTACAAACTCTGTGAAAACATATCTTTCTTCTGAATAGAAATAGAAATAAATCTGATCTCAATATGTGTTAAATCTTGCTGTTACTGGTATAGATCATTTAAAATTTTCCTTAAAGAGATCTTTAAATAGAGGGAATATCTCTAGTGCAAATTTTTGTTGTTCGTCAAAAAACTCTCTTTCCTCTCAATCTAACTTTTTTTCGAAAGTCCCCTTTCTGTCTGTCAAAACTTCGTGTCATAGATTTATTCATATTGATAACTTTGTGGTATTGTTTTTATCTTCGAGATTATAAACTATCTTATCTCAGGTTTTTATATTTGAAAAAGACAGGTCATCTACCTTTTGTATTTCTATGTTCTTGTTTGTGAACCAATCTAGTACGTACAATATCATTCTTTAGGTGTAAAGTATAAAGCAAAAGTTTCCTAAACCTATTTTTTTTCTGACATTAAATCTTCAAATTCTTCCCTGGTTAAATATTCTCTATCCAATAATATTACTGACATCCTTTCAATAAGTGCCTTATTGTCCTTTATTATTTTCTTTGCGCTTTCATAGCAGGCAAATAGATATGACTTTATTTTCTGATCTATTATTTCTGCTGTTTTTTCACTGTAGTTTTTGAATAGTTTGTATTCTTCTCTATTCTGATCTGAGTATTGTATAGGTCATAATTCTTCGTCCATTCAGTATTTTGTAACCATATTGTAGATAATTGTAGTTGCTTTTTCAAAATCATTTGATGCTCAGGTTGTTATGTTCTCCTTTCAAAAGAAAATTTCTTCTGCGGCTCTTCATCATAATAATGATTTTACTTCATCTAGGAACTTTGATTTGGAATATAGATACTTATCTTCGTTGGGCAATATCCAAGTAACTCATAGCGCCTGTCATCTGCGGACTATTGATATCTTTTCTACTGGGTCGGCATGAGGCAATATATGTGAAGTAACTGCGTGTCACAATTCATGACATGCTATGATTTTCTTTTCTTCTTCTGTTACTCATTTTCATTTTTTTTCTGGTCACATCAATACTTTCTCCAAGGCATATTCAAAGTCTTTAGCTTCTATGATGCTCCTATTCTCTTTTGCTATCTTGAGAGATGCTTCATTGGTTATGTTTTCTATGTCAGCTCATACCAATCAACTGGTCCTTTTGGATAGCGACTCTACTTTAACATTTTTTGCTATTTTCTTTTTTCTAAGATAATAATTGAATATCTCTATTCTTTCTTCATATGTAGGAGCTCAAACCATCACCTTCCTGTCAAATCTTCCTGCTCTAAGCAATGCTGGATCTAATGTATCTGGCCTGTTTGTAGCCGCCATTACTATTATTTTAGTAGTATTATCAAATCAATCCATTTCTGTTAAAATCTGGTTTAAGGTCTGTTCTTGTTCTTGATGTCATCATGTAAATCCTGATCATCTCTTTTTACCTATTGCGTCTATTTCATCTATAAATATTATGGCTCTTCATGCTGCTTTTGCTTTTCAAAATAACTCTCTTACTTTAGCCGCTCACATTCCTACCAACATTTCCATAAATTCTGATCAAGATGCATTGAAAAATGGAACTGAAGCTTCTCAAGCTACTGCTCTAGCAAGAAGTGTTTTACCTGATCATGGTTGGCCGTAAAGTAAGACTCATCTTGGATGTCTTGCTCATACTTTATGGTATTTTTCTGGATTTTTGAGGTAATCTACGATTTCGCTAAGTTCTGATTTAACTTCTTCCATTCATGCAACATCCGAAAACTTGGTTTTAATCTGTTCTTTGGATGTCTGTTTCCCTACTTTTAAATTAAATGGGAATCAACCTCATTTGGGCATAGCAAACTTTGCAAGAAAGAATAGTAGAACTAGAAACAATATTAATGGTCAGACTTGTTCTAGTATTTTTTGAAATATTCATACTTCCGTAAATTCAACATCTACTTTTGTGTTTCAATTTAAACTTATTCAGAGGTCTTTTAGAGATGTCTCAGTTGGCTTGAATGAGCTATAAATATTAAATAACTCTTGTTTAAATGTCTTATTTATAGACATAAATCACTTGTTGTCTCATGTTCAAAGAAATTGATATCCTTGCAACTTTGTATCGTTTGTAATCTTAATATTGGAAAAAGTTCAAGAGTTGTAGAATTTTAGCCGCTGATCCAATGATAAGTCCTTTCTTTCCTTTATTGTCTGGATTGTATCGTTATTTACAAAAATATTGCTGCTTTTGTAGATTTGAAGCAATCACATCATAATAACTATAAACAATATCGTGAATATTATGCCCTTTTTCATAATTTTTTGAACAATTAAATAAATATGTCCTTGAAGTATATAAAATTGGGTTTAGATTTCAATTAAAAAGTCGAAAGCTGCCCCCAAGCTATTGTGTGGCAAGAGTTTAAAGTTGAAAGTGGAGAGAAATTGATTATTAGTTAGTTGTTTTAGTAATTTGAATTGATTTGTTTTGGAGGAATTGAAGTCTTTATTAAAAACAACGACAAAGTATCTATCTCTTTTGGAAAAAAACTGAATAAAGACTCCAAAGGATTTTTTGCAATACTTTCCTAGAGCTTATGAAGATAGAACTAAAATAAGAAATCTCAGTGAACTTATACTCGATGAAAAATGAATAACTACAACAAAAGGTAAGATAATATCTAAGAAAGTTTTTATGAGATGAAGAAAAAGGATATATGATATTGGGTTTATAGATGAAGTATGAAATAAGTGAGCTATATCTATTTTTAATTCTTGATATCTAGCAAGTCAGATACAAGAATGAGAATGGTATATTATAATATGAAAGCCAACTATTAAAGTTAGAAAGATTGTTTTTTTTCATCCTAGTGTTGTTAAAACCACATGAGAAGATGATTTAGCTATTGGTGATCTGAAATCGGAAGATAAGGAAAATGCCTTAATTAAGGACGATGAGAGTTTTAAGACTGGTAGGATTTATCCTGTTTATCCTGAATTATATTGAATATCGTCCGGATGGTTTGCTAAAAAAATGCGATGAATTATAGACAAAGTAGACATATTTTTTGACGAGTACTTACCTAGTGAATTCTTGCAAGAATTCGATCTTTTAAATGTCTCAGATACTATAAGAGAAATTCATTTCCCTAAGAATATTGAGTTGAATAAAAAGGCTTTTCATAGGATATTTTTTGATAGATTGCTAAGAATACAGTTATATTCGTTATTAAATAAAAATGATTATGTCTTATGATCTAAATTTGCTAATATATGAGATCCCAATCGAGAAGAGGTAAAAATGATAATAGAAAGATTGCCTTTCCAGCTTACTATGGCTCAAAAAAAAGTGATAAAACATTTGATTGATGATCTGCATTTATCTAAGCCAATGATGAGATTATTGCAATGAGATGTGGGAAGTGGTAAGACTGTTGTCGCCGCAATAGCTTCTTATTACACTCATAAAATACTTTGATGACAATCAGTTTTTCTTGCTCCTTTAGAAGTCTTGGCTAACCAACATTATAGAACATTAGCAAAATTACTTTTACCATTATGATTAAATGTTGCTCTACTGACCTGAGCTATGACTAAGTGAGAAAAAGATAAAATAAAATCTGATTTAAAACAATGAAGAATAAATGTTTTGGTTTGAACACATGCTGTATTGCAAGAAGATGTGGAATTTCAAAATTTAAAATATGCTGTAGTAGATGAACAACATAAATTTGGAGTAAGGCAAAGGGCCGTATTGAAAAGATTTGGTAGTCCTCATATACTACAAATGAGTGCAACTCCCATACCTAGATCTATGGCTTTGGCATTCTTTGGAGAATTTGATGTGAGTATAATTGATGAAATGCCCGTTGGTAGAAAGCCAATTTTCACAAAGATAATATCTGAGAAAGAATACATCAAACTTAAATTATGGATTCTATCAAAAGTAAATGAATGACAAAAAGTATTTATTGTGACTCCCCTGATTGAAGAATCTGAAAAAATGGAAGAACTCAAGGCTGCTATGACTGAGTTTGAAGATGCAAAAGCACTATTCCCTGAAATAAAATGAAAAATATGATTACTCCATGGTAAAATGAAATCAAAAGATAAAGACGATATAATGAATCAATTTAAATCTTGAAAACTATGTCTTCTCGTGTCTACTACCGTCATAGAAGTGTGAGTGGATGTCCCAGAGGCAACAATAATGGTTATAAAGAATGCTGAGCGTTTTGGTTTGTCTCAATTACATCAGTTAAGGTGAAGAATATGAAGATCTGATATTAAATCATATTGTTTTTTGGAAACTAAAAGTAAGTCTGGAGATACTTATAAAAGGCTAAAATCAATGGAAGAAATTACTGATGGATTTAAACTTGCAGAAATAGATTTACAAAATCGTGGTGCTTGAGAAATTCTTGGGACTATGCAATCTTGAGAGTCTGATATACCCTTACATGTTTTATCTGATATGAAATTTTTGGAGAATGTTCAAGATTGAGCTAAATGGTTATTGGAAAAGTACCCTAATCTAAAGTGATTGGATTTGTTAAAAAAATATTTGAACGAAAAGATGTGAGACGTTTTGATATAGAAAGTTATTTAATTTAAATTAACAAATATTTATTTACTCTAATTGCCAATTAATTTCTTTTTCTCATCTGCTTTTTAAAATTTCATTTACTCGTGAAAAATGTTTGCATCAAAAAAATCATCTGTGTACAGAAAATGGCGATGGATGTGCTGCTTTGAGAATAATGTGTTTTGAAGAATCTATAAAAGATTCTTTGGACTGAGCAAATGCTCATCGTAATAAAAATATTAATCAGTTTTTCTTATTTGATAGTTTTTTGATTACCTCATCTGTAAATGTGTGCCGTCAGATATCTTTATGTGAGGCTGGAGAATCTTTTTTGACAGTTAATACTGCGTTTAGTAGAAGTACTCACTGCTCTGCTCGTTTCGTTAAATTTCAAGATTTTGGTCTAGGGATTCATAAATCTGACTCTATCTCCTTAAATATATTTTGGAGCGATGGTGGTTGTCTCACTCAATCTTGTACGGAAAAACATAATCAGTGGGCTTCTCATTCTCAGTGATATGGATCTTGTCATAATATAACTACTCTAACTTGATCAAATGGAGTCTGCTTGAAAGCGTTGAAAATATTTTTTCATTCGGGATATATTATATTTCAATTATTTCTTTCTTGTAATAAAAATTCTTTTATTTGTAAAAAATAAGGTTTTGAAAATTCTTCTTTAAGCTCTTCTTTCCGACTATTTTCTATGTTGACACTATTGATGTCGACAGATATAGACATTATAGGTATTAAAATGTAAAAAAATTGGTTGATGGTTTTATAATATGAAAAGTTTCTTATTATTCAATATGTTTTGTTTTGTTATTTTTTAATGGCTCGTAGCCATCGATTTCTTATATAAATTATTTATTTATCTAGCTAAATTATATTTCGTCAATATTAATGTAGCTCAATGCTTATTTTGTCCTAGTATTTTATTTTTTTTGATTGATTTTCGCTAATCGTTTATTAGAAGTAAATTTAGTTTGTTATTCTCTTGCTGATTTATAACAATAATAAGGTTTATGTGACTATTTTCTGATCAGGTTTATATATTTTTCGACGGCTTGTTAACTAATGTTTTTGGGT
>CAJAPL010000073.1 GCA_903943625.1 uncultured bacterium | reverse complement strand
TCAGACAGAGAGTATAATCATCTATGAATATTTGCATAATCATTGGAAACAAATTCTGACACCCCATTAATTACATACTTAGGTTTTTGCGTACTAGCGGCATTATCTAGAAACACCAATCATGGATTATTGGCAAATATCGGAAAATCAGATTTTAAATTTTTCATTTTATATAAATAAATATTTTAAATACATCAAACAACTAAAGACTAGCGACCAAATACTATTTCTTTACAATAGCCATACTTCATTCTAGACTTCATAGATCTATTTCAATATAGCTAGCAAACCCCGGATCATATTTTCTTAAAAAATCGTATTCAGTCATCTGTAATTTTATATCTTTCTGCAAACTTATATAAACAACTTTGGATTTCCCCACAAATACAGCAATTCTCTTAGAACCAGGCAAATACACCAAACGAATTTTATCTCCAAAAACCTGAGAAATGATATCTACATTTAGTAGGAAATCTTCATAAGAATAATTAAAAAACAATCAATCCAAATTATTTAAACCAGAAAGATATCATGGTAATTCAACAACATCGCTACCCTCTCACAAAACATTTCAGCTATAGAGCAAAAATGTATTTCACTTATATAAACCAAATATTTTATTTCACAACCTAAAACGAAGATCTACCTTATCAAAAATAACCTTAACATCCAAAGTGTTTTTTTGAGAATAATGGAATTCAATATCCTTTACGACTGGGAACTTAACCCTCATTAAGTTCAAAATATCATTTCTCTTGAAATGTTTCAGAACATAGTAATTTTCTCATTTAGCTTGATTCTTTATAATTTTATACAAAACAGGATCATCAAAGTTTTTCACACTTTCAGCAGAATACCTAATATTGTAAATATAATATTCAGGCTTAAATAGCGTTGATCTAAAAATATAAATAAGGAAGTAAATAAAAGCAAATGCAAGGGCGAACAACAAAATTCATCTCATTATTGTTTTAAATGGTATTTTTACAGGGATATTTCATTTAACAAAAAAACTTTTATGTTTTCTTCTAAAGGGCCTTTGTTTTACTATATTTATCATCTATACTAAGTTCGAATTAGAATCTGAAACAACAATCAAAATATTAAATACACAGAACAGCACAATAACAGTACTTGTCTACCTCCAGGTAGGTTTGCTCGTGCCGGATAGTTTTGAAAATTTTAGATTTTCATTGCGGTGCGGCATATTTAGGCTACTACAAAATAATAATACAACAAAAATGTCAGAACCAGTCAAAATAATATTCATCAAGCGACTTCTTCTCGTGTATGTCAAATCCTCTCTTTTAAAGGTCATTTTTCTTTCTTTGTTAGGACTCACTGCAAATCTACTCTCAAATCATTTATATAATGTGCATGTTGTCCTGCTTCATATCTTAGATTCATAGCGTCATATGCGAACAAAATAGAAAAAGCAAAAGCTATCGCAAAAATAGTACTATCAAAGCCATATTCTAACAATGCTATCAAGGTTACACTAGTGGCAATTCAACTATGAAAAGATGGGAATCCTCAAGCAGTAAAAATATGTCACCGATACAAACGCTTATATTTTACAAAATCTATAACAACTTTTGTTGACTGTACAATGAAGCCAACAATAAAAACTATGAATATAGGATGCATCCTCATTCATCATTGAAAAATATCAGTAAATACGCTAACAATATAATCAAACATCAAAAAAAGAATAATAAATACTCACTTATTAAGAAAATTATTTCGAAATTCAATATTACTATGGGGATTTTTTTATTCTTGTATTAAATTAGCCAAATAATAGAATGAGTAAATAATTTAACTAAATTTAATAAAATGAAATTAAGAGTATTTATTATTGTATGTCTAACTATTAGTACTTTGGGAATATCTCTAGGTAACAACACAGAGATAAGTCAAAAAAATAATTTTTCCAAAATAGAAAATGTGAATATAGATATCGTAAAGCAAGAACGGACAAAACGACACAATCAAGAGAGAGAAAAGTACTGACTGAGCTGATATGTTCTAGATAACAATTTAAACAAAACAGCTAAAACACGGTCGGATAAACTCACAAAACTATGAAAATCTACCCATCAAAGAAGCACCAAAGACGGATACTATAATTATTGAAACATCAAGTTACGATTCGAAAATTTGTGAGTAAATTTTGAAGATATAAATGGGACACTATTTACTGAAAGCATATGACGATGATATTATAAGTGTAGTAAGTTAGATTGCACTCAAGACCTTATAAAGTCTATCAAAAGTACGTTTAAATTTTTTATGAGCGAAAAGAATAAAAATCGAAAACCACATTATAATTGAATAATAATGAAAAACTTTTCAAATATATGAGTATGAATTTCAGTAGACAAAAAAACCAATAGATATTTTTTGGTTACTCACTATTGAGTAAATACAATAAAAATAGATTAGTCGATATCCAAACAGTTACTTGACTTGATTATTAAGATTGATATAACCCCTCAGTCTTTTTTTATTTCACTATCAAATATTTCCATGCCTAAACTTTTACCAAAGAAAAAGTCTAAATACAACTCAATCAAGGTAATACAAAACCTAAACAGAGAAAACTTTGAAGATAAGATTTTTGAAAGAGGGCCAGTTGTTGCAATATATGGATGACAACTATGAGATGAGTGAAAATGAAAAGTAACTTCTCAATTCAAGAATGTAGATTATGTGGCAGTTTGATCATGAGGATGAAACGCATGACATACAGTCGTTTGCACAAATTGAAAATCAATCGCTCTACACGAATTACCATGATGAGCAATAATAGAAAAGGCAAAAGTTTATATTTGACAATGAAGAAGCGTTAACATCAGTTGAATATATAAAGAAATTCAAGAACTAGAGGAGAATGGATACAATATGAAAGAAAAAATAATAATAGCATGAAACGCACAAATCATATTTGATAACCTACAAAAAGAACTGGACAGAATCATAGAATGACTAAAATCGAAAAAGGTATGAACCACAGCTAAATGAATCGGCCCAACAGCAGCATTGAAAGCCCTAAGGACATGACCAAACTTTAACATACTATTAAATCCAAATTCTGATCAACTAAATGAATTTATGAATGTAAATTGTAGTCTTTTTAAGTGACTTGTAATAGAAAAAATTGAACAGGAAATACAAGAGGAAACAAAATTATTAAAGGATATGATTGACTTGAAATACATACAAATAGACCCAACAAACATGTTGCTCAACACAGCAGCATATGAAAACAAAAGAATATTATTGGAACTCTCACAATCGGCAATGCTAGCAGCAGACTGATGAATGTATCCCTACAATACCTCAAATGACACCTCGGCAAATGGAGCCATGAGCGCTCTTAATTTACCAGAAATAAATACTACTATAGCTGTATTTAAATCAATAAAATCCAAGGTATGAGGATGATTTTTCCCCACAAAGTTTGAGGATGAAGAATTTGCAAACAATTATAGAAATAAGTCTTGAGAATATTGAGCAACGACCAAAAGACCTAGAGACGTTTGATATATAGATACCGTTGAATGAAGAAAAGTTCTTAGAACAAACAAAACAAACATAATAATATTTACCAAAGTAGATTTGTTACCCGAACTTTGAAAGAACGCAAAGGTTGGATTAAGATATATAGATAAGACTAAATGAAAAATCTATATAAATGAGGTTCCGACACAGATGGAAGATTATAGTAACTTAAAAGTCAAATATAGTCCCAATTTTGATCTTTCACAAAACATCATTTGAATGAAAACTCTAGATGAATTGCCTCAAGAGTATAAAAAATATATAAATTACTTGTCTTCAAAGTTAGAATTTAAAGGAAATATACTTCTTGGCACATGACCATGCCCAGATGATTTTATCATATACAGATAACTTATAGTCTGTTATTTATAAGATCCCTAGTCTTGGGGCCGAAATATCAACACAGACTAGAAGAATCCGTAGAAGAAATTAAATTATTTTGCTTTTGAAATTCACATAAAGCATTGATAACACCCAAAGAATAAACTCAGTCTATCTTACCAAAATACAATTTTTCTCAGCTCAAAAACTTCTGTAATATCCTAATTTCTCAATTCTGATCTAATTTTTTGAATGGTCTATAAAATTGAAACAACTTTTCTGTGCTTCTTGATAAAGCATGTGCCGTCTTTAGCGGTAGAGCTGGATTCGCCAAGGGCGAAGACTGAGGATTTTCTTGAACGTTAATCTTCAAAACCAGCAATCCCTCATTATCATTAATCAACGCATTCAATTTATTTCTTGTCGCTGGTCACAACCGTCATCTGGACGATATATTTGAATTTAAGGACAATATTCAGTTCTTATTCTGAAAAGAATATACAGCATCCATAGTTTTGGTATCGAATATTCAATTTATATTTCATGTATAATATCATAAATTAGTCAGAATTGTTTGAAGTTTTCCAATATCATCAGATTTCTCTGATTTGGTAAATGGCTTGCTAAAATATTGCTTCAATTCAGGCGCTAATGCAACCTGTTGAAATGTTTTCCTAGCATCTTTTTTTATATTTTCCAATGTTCATACAGCCCAAAGATCGACGGGATAAAGTCATTTATTTTTTATATCCTGTTTCATCACAAAACTAGTCGGAGAAGAAAAGTATCAACAGTTAATATTCTTTTTAGAGAGAATTCATTTGGCTACTTGGTATCTACACAAAGCATCTTTGGTCTCTTTACCAAAAAATCACGTCTGTTTCCCAGCTTTGAGATATCCCAAATTTATTAAGTATTTTTGCAAAGTTGCCACCCATATATCATTTCTTCATGATCAAAGTTTAACTACCCAAAGTGCAATATCAAAAAAATTAGCATAAAAAGGCACTTGATCAAAGTTAAGTCAGATTTTTAGATTATTTCAGTTAAGTTTCTCAATACCGCAAAAATATCAGGTCAATGTCTGTTTGCCAAAAGTTAAAGCTCTTACAAGTCACTCCTCACCTCTTCACATCCATATGTCGATACGGTCTCCTACATGTCCTCTTTCTCATGAATTTACAATGGCTCCACCCCTATCAGCGATTTCTCATACCCCAAATCAAGGGAAATACACCACACTTCCAAACTCATAAGATTTTGGTCAAGCAAGCATACCATTAAAGACTTTTTTTCAAGCCGCTCACGCTATTCATTCTCAGTTAAGGATTTTCTCCTGTGTATAATCTGGTCTATAATAAAAAGCCTGTCCACTAATAGGCGAATAATAAGCAGTTACCACAAAAGTCCTCTGTTCACAATCAGTTTCTATGTCAAAAGCGAAACTAAATCAAGAATAAGCAATAAATATAATAAACAAAAATCAGACTTTCAATCTCATAAATTATTATCTCTAAATAAATCCCAACAAACTTAAATTTTCCCAAAACATTTGCAAATTATTTTTAAATATTCCACTTGTCATTCTGATCTTATTGCTATCTAAGTGAATCCAAATGAAATATTATAAAAAAT
>CAJAPL010000072.1 GCA_903943625.1 uncultured bacterium | reverse complement strand
TTACAAGAGCCTATAGTGAGGCGTTGTAAAGATTGTGAGCAAAAAAGTTTTAAAGAAAGTGCCGCTGATGAAGACGATGATATTGATTATTTTGAGGGGAGAAGTAATATAGTTTTTAAATAGATAGATACTTGATTTTTTTCAATTGAGTTTTAATAAATATAATTAGTTAATTTTTCAATGAATAAGAATCGTTATAAGAATGAAATTATCTTGATATGTAAGCAATGACCACAAAATGCTAGCCAGATTTTTAATAAATTGAAAAAAAATTATCCATACTTGGGCGTAGGGACTGTGTATAGAAATTTATCGGAACTTGTAAATGAATGAGTATTGGAGAAAATATCTTGAGTAACTGATAAAGCCCTTTATGATCTAAAAAAGAGTGATAATCTGCACTGACATTTGGTCTGTGAGAGTACTTGAAGGGTAATAAATGTAGATATTTCTAAAATAAAAAATCTGGATTTATGATTGCCAGATTGATTCAATGTAAGCAAAGTTGAGGTTGTTTTTTATTGAAACTTTTGATGAGAAGCTTGAGAATGTAAGGGGAGGATTGTTATGAAATAAATTTTAAATTAATCAGTCTTTTTCTATGTCTGCTAGTTTTTTTTTGTCAAAATTTTTATCTAATTTATAATCTATTTTTTGTGTTTGTTTTCATTCTTTTCATTCTTTAATTTCAATCTCTATTTTATCGTTTTTGGGATAATTGTTTTGATATTTTTTTGTGGAATCAAAAAGATTGTTTCTTAATAATTTTGCTATAAATGCCAGCAGTCAAAGCTCAGATACCTTAAAAAATGCTATAATTATAAATATTATCAAGACTATTATAGCCATCATTATCCCCAGGGCTTTTGATCAGGATTTGGAAGTGGCATTGAAAAGTGTTAAAGATATAGCTACTCAAACAGCCAGGATAAATAATTGTATTATAGAAATATTTATTGGTCATATCTGGAACGACATACCACTCAAAAGTCATTTTTTGATATTCTTTGGATAAACAACTTTCATGATGAATGTGGAAACGTAACAATGTAAAAGTGTTGAAATGAATATATTATAACCTTTAAAGTATAATCTGTCAAATTAGATATCTGTCTTGATTTTTATTTTTAATTCCGATGTTATTAGTATAGTAGCTATTCAATGTAAAAATATCCATAAAGGAGTATTCCTGATAAACATTTGTAGATATATATTGTCTATTATGATGTTTCATATCCCAATTGAACTATTTATACTAAATATACTTACTCACATAATTGCTATCTGTATGGTCAGTATAAAACTGATTACGGTGAGGGGGACAAAAAAGATATATAGAGATTTTTTCAATATTTCATCTTGTGGTATGTTGACTGATACCTTCGAGTTTTTGTAAACTATCCAAAGAAGAATTGCATAGATTATCATTATGATTGTTGTCTGTCAATTAGACAGGAAATTTGCTAGTCAGTCATTCCTTATACCAAGAAATCTCAATCAGCTGTTTGCGTTTAGATAATTTACAAGTAAATTTATTGATTGAGACCCCGCTAAACAGATGCTAGATAAAATATAATTACCTAGAATTATTTTTATCATTTTTTCTAATCATATTGTAACCGATAGGATTACAAGGGCTCAAACTACGACTATTATAATATAGATTATTATGTCTTCTGTCATTGGTTTTTTGAAAGCTATTGAAAAAGGCTTATTATTGTTTAGATTGTTGATAATTATTTTAATCACAGTTTCAACTGTCTTTAAATTTTGTCTTTAGAGATGAAAAAAAAATTTATTAGGTCGTTTACTTTACTAGAGGTGCTGTTTGTAATTGTTATTGTATCTATAGGTTTGATGTCTGTTTTGTACGCCATAAGCTATGCTTTTGATAATGTACAATCAGTTAAACAGAGGGTAATTGCTATAAACCTTGCAAGAGAGGGGATGGAATGAGTATATCAAATAAGAGACACAAATCGATTGTTTTGACCGGCTAAAAAAGACGAATGTCGATTGGATATGAATCCTCTTGTTAACGATACTAACTGATGTTGAGAGGATGATTGGATGTGAAGCGGTAATTATATTTTGCAAAAAATGACATCTGGGAATCAGCAATCTTTTTATCTTTCTTGATGATCTGACTGGAATATATTGGATTTATCTGATTGAGCCGCCGCTGATGATAATAAATTTGCTTTATGCCTTTCAGCTTGAGGTTTACGAGAGGCCTGTCCCTGACACAATTGACCAGTAATGTATTTTAGACAGATACACGGGGAATGAGTATTTTATAAGGATTCAAATACAACTGGTTGAGATTATTTGGATTGTCCAAAATGAAACGATTCTGCTTACCCAACGACTATCCCTTGATCTATTTCTTGTTCATGAGCAGACGCAAAAGAATATCGTTTTTGTTCCAAAGTTGCCTATATTGGTCAATGATGATGAGAGGTTGAGCTTTGTTGATTAATTACAAATTTCTGAAAATAATTAAATTTTTTCAAATAGAAACTGTCCTCTATTGTTTTGTACAAGATCTGCTATCAATTTAAAGTTGTGTCATTCAAAAAAATTGATTAATCAATCTACGTCGTAGGTATATATATTTACTATTTTTAGTTCTTCTCACGGTAAAATTGTTGTTGTTTCGGCTTTTATCGTTATTTCAGTTTTTTTGTTAAATACAAAATTGTATTGATATTTTATTGCCTCCAAGTGTTCTATTTTTTTGGTGTTTAATGAGAAAATTCAGTTATCTTTTGATATCCCCAATCATTCTATGGGATTTAGGAATAAGCCCAACATTTCTTTGTTGGATAAATATCAATAATACTTTTCAAAATCTTTTAGATCATCTTTTGTAGATTTGCCGCTCCTTATGCGAACATCAAGCCGTATCTTTTCTCAAGATTTCAATAGATTATAGAGAATATCTATTATGTTATTTGGATTGATGTTGCCAAAAGTATTACTAAAAAAAGTAAATATTTTTGAGTCAGCTTTTGATGTTAATTGGCTAAGTTCTCTTTTAAATTCATTTGTTGAAAAATCTGCACATATGAAATATTTTTCTATATTATTTATTTTATCCATCTTTTCGATTGATAGCTCTAACATGTTTTTTGAGGAATCTACTCAATAATAATCTATTTCGAAAGAATCTTTTAAATTTTCAAAAATAAACGATTCTATCTCCGAATTTCAGCATCATAGACTGACTATTGCTATGTTTTTGTTTTTATGAAAAACATTTTTCATCCCAAAATCAATGAAAAGTTTGTATGGATATGCTCAGTAATATACCGAATCCGTTTGCACGATATCATAGTAACGAGAAGCTCAAGTATTCATGTATAAAAACTTTTGTTCGAGTGTCCTATTTCTCAGACAATAGGATAGTTCGTCATTGAGATCTCAGTCTGATATGAGGTTGTATATTGAATTCATTTTTTGATATAG
>CAJAPL010000071.1 GCA_903943625.1 uncultured bacterium | reverse complement strand
TTTCATAATCCTTATTCTCATCTAAGCTTATTTGGAAAGACTTATTATCAGAAGATAAAACTGGTTTAGAATTAAGCAAAACACTCTTGGTTAGCCCAGGGCTATCTGGGATTATTTTCGTTATATCAAGTTTCAGTACTGTTGGAATCTCTTTAATAATCAAATTTCAATCCTGAAACATATCAGATTTTTGCTGATCAATTTTAGTAAAATTTGGAGCTTGTGGAGATTTATAATAAAGATCATACAAAATATCAAAGTCCATCTGCCCTATTTCGATATCATCACTTTCACATTGTCATGGTTTTCATTCTTCGGTTATAAAGTTTACAATTACAGAATAGACTCATTTTGAAGGAAGAGTATAATCTATATATCATTTTTTATTTTTTATACTATCAATTACTTTTCATTTCTCTGAATCAAAAATATCAAACTGGTAATCAGTAATTCATATACTAGAATCCAAGAAATTTGTCTTTATATTATACTCAGTTGATTTTATAGGATTCAAGATCACCTCACAAATAGGGACATCTGACTGCTCTACTCTTACGGGAAAACTATATAAATATTTATTTAAAGTGGGGAACCTTATTCATACATGGTAAACTTTAGCTTCCTTGTAAACATACGTAAAACTTACATCATTTGTTTTATCTGGCGTTCAATCTCCATTAACATCCCAGACAACGCTATAATCGTTTAAACTAAAGTTTTTAAAAACCTCTGAAGCATCGAAAGTAACCTTTGAGGGGACTTTTCATACAATCACATCCAATGGGATATTTTTAACAGAATTATCTTTATTTGTTACCATAATCTCTGACTCAAAGTTTAGATTTCAGGCTTCAAAAGTCTTCTGTAGTTTTTCTGACGTTTGAGAATTAATATAGGAGACAAGTAGATTTAAAGGATAGTTTCATTTAGCATAATATATACAAGATCAATTAAATTCTGCTGTCTTCATATCAATATCTAGTTTTTGGTCATTGCCACAATCTAGTTGTATTCATTGAATCTGAACCTGTCATAATTTAGGCAATATCTGACTATCAAATAAGCTAGTGTTTATTTCAAAACTTATTATTCAAGGTGCTATAAGTTTTAAACTAGGGTCAGATAAAACATATATTGGTCAGTCTTTTAAAAGGAGAGATGGCCTAATTAATTTATTAGGATCAGACAAATCTCCGACAGATATATTGGCTATTCTACTAAGTAATATTGATCCAAATGCTATAGAAAAAATAAACACTACAATTCACAATATCATTCACATGGTATATCAGGTTTTGGATTTGTTCTTCACGGTAATCAATCTATACGCATTAACAATAATCAAAGCGAAACCCAATAAAAACAAAAACCCAAAAAATATAACAACAAAAGTCTGTAGTAATGTCTTGGCTGTTTGTGGAGTGACTCCCATGCTACTCATTTGAGTAGGATTGCTAACCAAGTAATAAAATATAGCAGCCAATCATCAAACAAGCAAAAATAAAACTATAGCACATCAAACCAAAAACTGTCTCATAGACACCTTGGATCAAGATTTTATCTGAGTATTTACCTTTACAGAAGACTCTCAGATTCACAAACTTTTTAAAGCAGTAGCGTTTTGCTTATATTGAAAGTCAAGTTGTTGCATTTGTTGTTGTATTGATACCTTTTGCTCGTTAGTCAAAGCTCCATTTTTCAAATAATCGTTTAATTTTAAAAATTCCTGCTCCAATTGCTTTTGTTTTAGAGTCAGCTCATCTACCCTCTTTTTATTATCATTTAGCTGAGATTGCTTATCTTGACTTGTATTTGTAGCTGTTTTAAAAAACGGGTCTGTCATATTCGACAATTAATAAAAATAAATCTAATCTAATCTAACAAAATAATAGTCTTTTTCAACCAAAACAAGTAAACAATAAAAAATCCCAGCATCATATTAAATAGCATAAAAAAGAAACGTCAATATATAGCATTTTATAATATAATTTTGTCCTGTTATTATAAACAATTCAAGCCATTTGTTTTTGATATTACAAAACACAGATTATAATAATCGTGAAAGAATTTTTAATACCATCAGCTTATAAAAATGACAACCAAATTTTTATACAAGACTAGTGATTTAAAAAGATTAGTTAAAATCTGACTTTTTATAGTTACTTCACTTGCTGTCTATATTATTTCATCTCAAACTCATGCAAATAGCATAGAATTTGACAACAACATTCTCGGATGATTCCCAGGAATAACATGATATATAAATCATGCTCATTTCAATTACGGATGAAATGATTTTTATGGAACATTTTTCCTATTGCCAGCCTGATATGCTACAGACACAATTACATTAGGGGGAACAACAAAAACATGTACTAGGCAGATTAGATGATTATATTACAATAATCAGAGAGGATATAGACTTTGGCCTCTAGACAAAAACACCTTAGACACACTAAAAACGCTAGATACTTGATATAATAATCTCAATATTAGTGGTTGATGGTATACCCTCTGTAGTGGATCCAGCCCAGATGAAATATACTGACAGATAACACACGACCGATACTCTTGAACAATATTTAATATGATTGCATGAGTAACATATGACTTTACCAACAACACATATACATGATGACTATCATGAACTCTTAGATTTTTCAACAACACAACATGATATTTCCGAGACCAATGGGGTTGAGTAGCAAGTTTTCGGGGAACATGAGTGCCTTCATTGAACCAAACTTGAGCTTGTACATGAGTAGTTTTAAGCTGAGTTTACTATAATCGAGCAACAACTTATAGTATAACACAAACTCGGAATTGATTAACTCGAAGTCCAACTACAGCCTGAATATATGCAGCATCACCGACCATATGATCTTGTAATTTCAAATGTATCACATGATATATGCGAAGTGGCACCTCTAGTTCCTGTCAATTAATCCCGGCAACTTGTTGAGATTGAATAATAGGAATCTGAGAACAATGCGATCGAGCATCATCAACATGACGAGCTTGTAATAATGATTGTACTCTAATAGTGCCTTCATGTACAGGTTGATTCAGTCCAATAAGCTGACCAGCACCTTTAACTGCTTCTTTTTGGATATGAAATCAAGCTTGAATATCTCGCAGCATAAAAGTATCAACTGGCGGGGCTTCTATATATTTATTTGCCTCTATATGAACTTGATGATCTAGTTTCAGTACTTCAAGTGTGCTTAACAACACCTGAACATATATGGTTACACTCACCTGATCAAATCCCTTTTCTGGATGATTAGACTGTATAGTAACTTGAAGCATAACGGTATATGATGCATGTGGTAACGGCAATCCAAACGCATGAGAACAATGTGACGACTGAAACAACACAAATTGAGATGGTTGTAGTTCTTCTTGTGTAGTAGAGATTCCTTCTTGTACACTATCAAACAACTCACCCAAATATACTGGACAAGTGGTTTCGTTCACAAGTACTTGATGACGAGCTATATTTGAGTCAATTAATTTCTGAAATAATAACTGAACATGAACACTATCTGGCTCTTGAAGCATCAACACAGGACACACCTACGCCAACACTTGAACATACACGTGAACAGTAACCGTTCACAATCAATATTCTTGATTAGTTAAATCCATATGTACAACCTCAGTAACTATATTATGACTTACATGAATCACAACTCAAACATGAAGCTGTATAGGATCACTACTTATAAATCATTCAGTAATTCTACCAGGGACAACAACAAGTTATCTACAAACACTAAGTTGATGAGAATGGCTTCCGGTCTACTCACGAACATATAGCCCAACAACTTGAATTTGTGTATTTGCTTGTAATTCAAGCTATACACGGAGCGGCGGACAGTGTATTCCAGAATGTAGTAATGGCAGCATAAATACTTGAGAACAATGCGACGATTGAAATTTAACAAATTGAGATGGTTGTGATTCTTCTTGTATGCTAGAGATGCCTTCTTGTACTTGATTAACAGCAACGCCAAATTCATGATATTCCCCCTTACCCGTAGTGTTCTCTTGAGTAAAAAATTCTCGAACAAACTATACACTTAATTTCTGAGATTGATCTAGTACCTGAACTTTTGTGATTCCTCTAACAAAAACATATTCACTTACTTGAACTTTTATTTATTCTCTTACTTGAGCCAATGCTTATTCTTGAGCGTTTAATTGTATCAGTACATGAACTATTATAGTTAGTCAAGCAACTTGAACATATTGTGGAGATTGAACACAACAGACACCAAACAGTTGAAATATATATGAACAATGCGACGACTGAAATCAAACAAATTGAGATGGTTGTAGTTCTTCTTGTACAGTAGAGATGCCTTCTTGTACACTATCAAACAACTCACCAAAATATACTGGACAAGTGGTTTCGTTCACAAGTACTTGATGACGAGCTATATTTGAGTCAATTAACTTCTGAGATAACAGCTGAATATGATGAAGCGGCAATATCCCATTATCATGATCTTGAACCATTAATACATGACATATATATACAATCTCTTGAAGTTATACCTGAACAGTAACCGTTCATAATCAATATTCCTGATCAGTTAAATCCACTTGTACAACACCGGTAACTATATTATCAGCCACATGAACTGCCTGCGGCAACAATATATTAGAGCTAGACGAACAATGTGACGACTGAAATCTAACAAGTTGAGATGGTTGTAGTTCTTCTTGTATTTTAGAAACTCCCACTTGTACAATTACAAATGATTCACCAAAATATACCGGACAAAACGTAACATTTACTTGAAACTCATCTTCACGATCTAAAATAACAGAACTAACATTTTGAAATGGGAATTGAGTATCTGTAACTTCTAATTCATCAAATTATACAGTAGCATACAGTTATATAAATGCATGATCATATACAGCGACACTTATTGCTACTAGTAACATAACATGAACTATAGTAAAAACATGAACATGTACAACACCTGTGGTTATATCATGAAACATATTTACTTGAACATTGTGTCGAAGTTGATGGATAAATCTAAGCTGAACATGTACTCTAATATGAACATGAAATACAACAGTAACATGAACAATACCTTCATGAACAACATTTAATATTCCATGAAACATTATAATATACGGTATTTGAGCCAACACTGGTTGATATCTAAATATATTATGAATAAATTCTGTTTGAATATCATATTGAAATCGAGATTGAATACTTATACCACCGACAATATTAACAGCTTGATCTTGTTCCGCTCCAGCCAATGTTTTAACAAGCATATCTTCATGACTAAGCAACCCTGTTGTTATACTAGAATTCCAAGCATGAGCTAGTTGATCAACAATCACATCTAACCAAGCTGGATGATACTTTACAATAAAAGTTAAAGTAAATAGTTGAACAGTTTGAAACACATACCGCATATTTAGATCCGCACAATGCTCAATAGGTCGAGAGAAAGTTTATATAGATGAGTTATGTATATTAGATGCAAATAAAATGTGTGAATTCAGGACAAACAAACTATCGTATTTCAACATAGTATCTAATGTTTCATTGTGATGATGAGGAACTCCTATGATAGTTGGAACAATCCCTCGACTAAGGAACGCTCAGATAGATAAAAGCTATATGTCAGATCCATTCACGATTGCAAATTTCAACGATGTCACACTAGCTACAGTCACAAAGGGAATGCTCTATGTAAATTGAGCAGCTATATGAACAAGTGGATACGTACAGAACTGAGACGAATTAAATATAGAACTATATTCAAGTAAAAAATATGATACAACAATAAGTTCAAAAATC
>CAJAPL010000070.1 GCA_903943625.1 uncultured bacterium | reverse complement strand
GTAGATATTATGTGAGTAAGCTTCTATAATCGATGAAAGGCGACAAGTAATAGAATGTGGTTATCCCCAAGCAAAACGATAAGCGATACTTCGCGAGATACATTAAATAGGATGAAACAATATCTCAAGCCTATATTTATAGATGAAGTATGAACCACCGCCGTTTTTTACTCTTGAGCGTATAGCGCAAAAAAATCAAAAGAAGTCTATCAAAAAGATTTTTATAAAAAAAATTTACGACTCACTCAGTTAAGGGATTTTTTTCTAAGCGAACCTGAAATATATTGAGCTGTTTATTTTAATACAGACTATACTGATTGATTAAATTTCCCAACAGTAGGGGAGGCTGATCGACCAATAATAAATATATTTAGAAATAAGATATACCTATGATTTCGAGATTTATATAAGTCATCAAACAATAATTTTTATAAATCAGATTCAATCAAATTATTTCAGACTTTCGTGTATTCATTAAATTGAAAAACCATATTACTACCAAGTCACTATAAAAAAGACTTTCTAAGTACAATAAAATCCTTTGCATCTTGATCAAACAACCCTTGAAATATTAAATCCGAAATAATGGGAATAAACCCAGATCTCCTTCAAGACAAAAAAATGAAGCTTATAATCTCAAAGCTTCAAGAACTTTATAAATAATCACTAGGTCATTCCGGTGTTAATTATTGCAACCGAGATCTTAAACTAAATAATTTAGAATTCATAATCTCTCGTTTCTAGCTTAATCATGGCATCCCACCTCATCACATCATATTAGCCATATCAGAAGGATCAAATCACAAAATCTCCTTAGTTTTTTCTGCAACCACTTGTTGTGCCTTATCCTGTGCCTTCTGCACACATTTCACTATCAACTCTTCAAGACGTTTTTTCTGCGAAGGATCAAGTAGGCTGGTATCATTTATGTTTAATTCTTTAAGTTTCATTTCTCAGCTTATATCGACAACTATAGCATCTGCTTCTTCTCCACTAGGATTAGTAAATTTTCATTCTTTTGCTCTGATTACAAGATTTTTCAAAGCCTTTTGTAAAGTCCTGTACTTATCGTACATTTTTTTCATTTCTCATAATTTTCCAAACATAATAATATTTTAAATTATAAAGCACATCTATTGGGCTCCTTGATAAAGGAGCTGGATTCGCCTTAGCGAAGACTGAGGATTTATATAGCTAAATTACTTTTATCTTTCTGCTTTCTACTTTCAACTTTAACCTTTAATAATATTCTGTATCTTATTTGCTATAGACAGACCATCCATTCAGGCTTGTTCAAATTTATATTCTTCCATTACAGTATTTAATTTATCATATTCAGGATAAATAAACTTTATTCTGACTGACTCATATCATTTGCTTTTAAACTTTGATTTTACATAATCCTGATATCAATTTGGATAAGATTGATCTACAACGATTATAAGCAATCAATGTTTTTTTAAACTTTCCAACAAGTCATCATGTAATTCTATGTCTAGATTACTCATACAAAATAAATCGAAAGAATATCAATTATGCTCAGAGGAAATGCGCAAAGCTTGGATAGCACTTGCTAATAAAGATCAACTAACTAACACAGCTCAATCAAATCAACTAAATCAATTATTGACCAACGACAGTAAGCTTTTTGCTTCAAATATTTTCTGATCTACAATAGCAAAATCTTCAAAATACATCAGGTTTTGTGGCAGATCATTATCGTTTAATCTTAAATATTTATTTCACTCTGTCGATAATATCTTAATAAAATTGTGCATGTCTCGAGGTTCATATACTTCAAATCATAAAGATAATAAGTAAGAAATATCGTTTCAGTCTATCTTATTTTTATTGCCTAATCAGGAAATACCGACATGAAGATTGATGATAGTTAGGTTTCATTTTGGTTGTAATCCAGATAAAGCATCGTGAGAGTTGGATTCATCAAGGATCAAAAGCACATTAGAATAATTGTTTAAATAAGAGTTCATCTGCGTAGAAAAGCTATCAGTATCTTGATCCAAAAATTTAATATTAAATTTTGATATATCCAAATCTGAATGAAACTGTCTTTCAAACACTATGACATCGTAATGATTGTTGTCCTTTAAGTCCTGTAAAAACAGGCCATACTTAACATAAGAAGAGAGATTATAAAAACTCATAATACCAAACTAAGAACTAAAGACTATTATCTATTTTTCAATTAGGTTATATCATATCAAAAATTTAGCAACATCTTTAAATACTTTTCATGCAGTGAATCCTCACCAGATACTTTGTCTTGGACGACGTACTTGTACGACTACGATGTACTTTACATTATCTCTAGTAATCAACCCCACAAATGATGCGTTGGTCCATCAAATTCAATTCTGATATTTTCACTTAAACGATATTTGAGATGTTCAACTCTTTCCTCATAGGGCGAATCATTCGATTTTGGCACTATTACCTACTTCGGGATTCTGTTCCATTACTTCAAACATAGCGTCCTTAAGTAGTTTAGATGTCTCTGGTTTAAATATTTGACCTACAACTTTTTTTGATTTCGGACGAAAACTTTGACTCTGTTTATCATATACTCCTGCGACAATTGTGGGTTGTACATAATATCAACCATTAACAAGAGAAGCATATCATGCGGCTATCTGTAAGGGAGTTACAAGCAATCATTGGCCAAAAGCATTATTGAAATATCTAGCCACGGATACTGTGGTCACTCATTCTACGCTTCATTCTTCTTCTCCTCCAAGCTCTATTCAAGTAGGTTTACCAAAGGCAAGTTTATCAAGGTAGTTGTAAAACGTTTCTTTTCATATCTTCTGAGCAATCCTCACCATACCTACATTACAAGAGTATACAAATGCATGTAGGAAAGAATTATCTCACATACAAGCCTTCTCAACATTTTTTATTTTATATGGTCACACTATCACAAATCAAGGGTCATTGTAAAAATCATAAGGGCGTATTTCATCTATGTCAAAACCTATAGAAATAGTAAATGCCTTGAAAATGCTTCATGGTTCATAAGGCATAGATACGTTTTTATCCCTAAGTACCTGTGGTCAGTAAATGTTTCTGGAAACATATTTTTGTAATGTAACATCCTGTCTTTCAAATGATTTAGCCAGACTTACTTCTCAGCCAGTTTTGATATAAATAGGCACATCCATATAATCCTGGTTATCCACTAAATATCAGTATTCAGGCGATAATGGTTGTAAAGCATAGACATTATCATAATTGTTGGGGTCAAAGTTTGGTTCATTTACAGAGGATATAACCTGTCAACTAAATGGATCAAGGACCAAAACACTTATAGAATCTGATCTAAAAGTTTTATTATATTGTTTGACTATATTCTCTATTTCTCTCTGCATACCTATATCTATCGTAAGATATACATCATCTCAATTTTTAACCTCTTCTATCTGAAATTCATTTGCTCATACTGGTCATATCCAAGCAGACGCACGTCATATAACCTTTCAATCCTTTCAACGTAACATTTGATCAAAGTATTGTTCTATACCATATATAGGAGTACCGCTTTTATGTACAAATCACAAGACATTGGACATAAACGAGCCATACGGATAATATCTCATATTATAAGATTCTATTCATAATCAATGCAATATGGGGATATTGTTTTTGGTACGTTCCATATAGTGTTTTAATTTTAAGTCCTT
>CAJAPL010000069.1 GCA_903943625.1 uncultured bacterium | reverse complement strand
CTGGTGCGGGACAGGTGGTAACGTATAGTAATGTGTTCCGGCTAGCCGGAACGTAATGGATAGTAATGTTTTCTTTCAATTTCACGATTTGACCTCTGTTTTATACTGAATCCCCAAGGAAATGAAAGGGAAAATGCCCCATCCCTCTGGCAACAAAAAAAATCTGACCGAATCAGATTAATTTCATTTAGGCGTTCGGGGATTCCGATATGAAATGAAGTCCAACGAAGTTGGGGAAGCCCGGACCTTGTCCTTAATTTGATTTAGGCGTTCGGGGATTCGAACCCCGGACCTTGTCCTTAAGAGGGACCTGCTCTACCAACTAAGCTACCACCCCATGTTAATTAATTATTAATCAACAAAAAAAATGCGTGAATGATATATAACGATATACTTTTGGAATTCAATTAAAAATAAATTTATTTATATATTTTTATTGGGACTTTTCGGGCTACAAATATTATGATTCACTTTTAAAACGCTTCGCTTGGACTGACTTTTGACATTGCCTCAAAAGTCAGCAAAAACTCTAGAAAAATCAGTCTGCGTGTGATTTTTCGATTTTGCTATTAAGTAATATTTCCAGCTTTAAATTATTCACATGTAATTTGCTATGAATAAAGTAGTTTAAAAATTGTTAAAAGCCCTTTTTTTTAAGGTCAGGATTTTTATTATATAGTCAATTTTATTACAAATTACAGAAAAATATTATGCAATTTTATGATGAAGTTAAAATAAGTATAGAATCGGGGAAATGATGAGATGGTATTGCTTCTGGTAGGAGAGAAGCCAAAGAAGCGTTTTGATGACCATCTGGTTGAGATTGATGAAAATGATGATCAATAGTTTTTGTTGCATCCAAAGATGAAAATACTTTGTTGGCATATAGATATAAGAAAAACTTTAAACCAAAATCTGGTGAACAATGAAGGACAAAAGATCAATTTGGCGCTGATGCAGAAGATTTGACTTTGGTTGTGCCTGTGTGAACGATTATAAAGGATTCTGCTACATGAGATATTTTACATCATTTTATTGATGACAAAGAGCAATGGGTTGCTCTCAAATGATGAGATGGATGAAAATGAAATATTCATTTTAAAAATTCCGTGAATCAATATCCAACTTTTTGTCTACTAGGTGAGCCATGACAAAAGAGAGAAATAACGCTTGAGCTACAACTGCTTGCTGATGTGGCTTTTATTGGGACCCCAAGTGTGTGAAAATCCTCTCTTATAAATGCCATTTCTCATACAAAAGCTAAGGTCGCTGAATATCCGTTTACGACTTTAATTCCCAATCTATGATCTGTGAGTGTTGGAGAATATAATTTTAACGTTATAGATATCCCATGATTGATTGAGTGAGCATCTAGTGGTAGGTGACTGGGGAATGCTTTTTTGAGACATATTTTAAAATCAAAAGTTTTTTGTTTCTTGCTAGATGCCGCTAGATATGATAGTTGAATCAATGATCTTAATCAACTTCTCTGAGAGATAGATGTGTATGTAAAGGAAAAGTTTGATTTATGAGATGATGATGAAATTATCGTCAAAGAAGAAGATGGCTATATAAATTTTATAATAAAGAAATCATGAGAGGTGATAATACACAAAAAGATATTAATACTGATTAATAAATATGATTTGATTAACGATATGGAAATTATACAAGAATATAAGAAACAGGTTTTTAAGCAATTTTGAATGTTTATAAAAGAAAACAAACGAAAAAAGATTTCTGATAAATCTCTTGAAAAAAATACTTTCATTATTTCTGCGGCGACACATTTTGGTTTAGAGGAGATGCTCAAAAAGTTTGTGGAGATTTTGAAATCTTCATCTTATGTAACTTACAACGAATCCTTGGAAAGGAAATCTGTTCATAAAATTACTGAAAATATGATAGAAGATATCACTGATCAAGATAGGCCATTTTTATTGGAACATGGCTATGTAGAGGAAGTGAATTTTAGATACTGAAAAGTATGGAAGATATCCAATGCTGAAATATGTAAATTGGTGTTTATATTACAACGATGAAATGATGAGGCGGAACTCCGATTTTGGAAAACAATGGAGGAGAGATGATTTTTACAATTATTTGAAAATGCTTGAATAAACAAATGAGATGTGTTGAAAATAAAGAGTTATTATCATTGATATGATGATAGGTATGTACTTTATTAGGGTTGTAAATTTTAAATTATAAATTTTAAATTATGTTTATCGTTTTTGCAGTATCAGATTCAGATAAACATTTTGAAAGTGCTATCAAAGAATATGAAAAAAGACTTTGAAAGAGTCTGAAAATAGAGAATATAAAACCCACTAGAAACGGTACTATTCAGCAAATTATAAAAAAAGATACCGAGAATATTTTGAATGTAATTTCAAAAAAATTCTGATCTTATAAAAAAATATTGCTTAGTAAGGAAGGTGAGTCTTTGGACACTATCCAGATTTTTGATTTCTGTAAAAAAAATAATGATATAATATTTATCATATGATGACCTTATGGTTTGGATGAAAAATTATTGGAAAAAAATATAGATTTGAAACTTTCTTTTGGTGCTGTTACATTGCAACATTGATTAGCTAAATTGATATTGTTAGAACAAATATATAGGATCACTATGATTTCTAAAAACAGGGAGTATCATTATTAAAGTGTATTCTTAAATTATAATTTATGCTTATATAAAAATATTTTTTTATCATTAATCATCAAAATTTCCGATATTTTGTAAGATTTTTGTATTTTAGACTTATATTTCAGACTGGTAAATCTTTCCTAATTAATCTCTTAGGCGCTCATGAATCGTATATATAGAATATCTCTTCTTTATCGTCATATCACCGTAAACTTATATAGTGCTGCTGGGAAAAAGCGTTATATAGATCGAAATCTCTTTTCCCTTTGTATGCATGTCAAATTACTAATATTACTGGTCAATCATGTAATAGATTTTTTAAGAAATTTATCTTATTGTCTTTTCCTTTCAATGTGCATCTTCATCTAGTTGCTTCTAGTCAATATCTATTTAGCATTTTTATGATTGTCCTTGGTAGCATAAATCATGAAAGTTTATTCCAAAAAGTAGGTGCATAGTCTTTGATTGCTAAGTCTATCTCATCCTGAAAACTTTCTATAATATTTTTGAGCGTATACAAACCGCATCATGCAAATCTTTTTTGCTGGTGATATTTGTGCGTTTGATATGGTATAACCCGCCTAAACATTAAAATATTAAAATACTAAAGTTTTATATTTTTTCTAGCAGATCAGTTATGATAGAATTAAAAACATCCATTCAGTGGTCTGTTAGTTTCATCTTTTTATCATTTAGGATACAAAATCAATCTTTTTGATAAGTCTCTATTAGTGATTGATAATTGGCTACTAAAACACTTTTGAATTCATCAATATCTGTTATTCATTGATCTGTCCTGAGACCTAGGAAAAACTTTTCTATGAGATAATCGTCATCTTTTAAAATCTGAATATTATTTTGGTCTATGAAATTTCAATTTATATAATCTGATATCGACTGAGTATTTGTTATTCTTATTCATTTATTTTTTGTATCAAAATCTGAATTAACTTTTTTAATAAATTTTTGATAATTTTCAATATCTGAATTTAGAAAAGATGACCCCGATACTCATAGTCATATATAATTTTCCATGTCTCGATAAACTCTATTATGAATACTGCTTTTTCATAATTTGGAAAAATTTGATAGCTCGTATCTAATATATCCGGCATCTAATATCAATTCTTTTAACAAAGAAAATTCTTCATAAATATCGTCGTCTGCAAACATATCTTTGTTTTTGTCCTGATGATATCGTAGACTTCAGGGGAACAACTCTAGTGTGTAAAGAGAAAAGCTTTCAGCTAATAAAGAATTTACAAAATTCTGAAAAAAATCTAGTGTGTTTTGATCTCGTAGTTGTAGATTTCATTTCCTAGTTTCATTAAACTTACCAAATGCGATGAAGTCAAAATTAAATACGTTGTTTTCCTGTTTGAGCTCTCTCAGTCCTCTTAAAAAATCTACTAATCAAAGAAATGATGTTTCTCTTCAAGCTTCTTGTAGAATCTTATTATCAAAACTCTGTATTCAGAAACTGTATCTTAACCTCGAAAATCATTTGTAATGATTATTTAATGTTTTCACTAATTCATAAATTTCTTCCTTTGGATATGGATTAAATTCTAAACTCAATTCTGCTAAATTTTCTAGATTAAATCTACTTTGGATCCTATCTATTATCCTAATGATGTTTTTTGATCAGATCTTACTTGGGGTCCCTCATCAAAAATAAATTGACTTTATTTGTTGAGATCAAAAATAATCTGCATAAAAATCAATTTCTTTTTCTAAGCTAGATATATAATTGTCTATTATTTTTTGTGAGTTTTCTAGATTATTAACTGGGAAAATATTAAAGGAACAGTATTTGCACTTTTGATTACAGAAGGGGATATGGATATAGAGACTTAACATAAAGCAAATGATAAATTTTAAATGTGAAATTATAAATTATCTATTTTTCATTCTTTTTCTTTTTTTAATTTGACGATAGATGAACATTCCAACTAGTCAGACTAAGATAAGTAGTATAATTATATCTACAAATTTACTGTATTTCATTACGAGTTCTCGATTCTCTTTTAAATATTTTCATACAAGAGCTAGAAAGGTATTCCGTATTCATGCTCAGATTGTGGTGTAAATAATAAACTTTGTGAGATTCATCTTTGCCATTCAAGCT
>CAJAPL010000068.1 GCA_903943625.1 uncultured bacterium | reverse complement strand
ATTAAGTTTTAAGATACGGGGCGTGAGGGGATTGAACCCCCGACTGCGGTTCCGAAGACCGTCATGTTACCACTACACCAACGCCCCATTTAGCTTGTCATTCCGGTGATGTTCATTGCGACCGGAATCTACTAGTTTTTTAATTCGTTAATTCTTAATCACAAGTTACCACTACATTTACCCCGATTGTTCGGGGCCAACGCCCCATTTTATCTTATCCTACCGTTAATATTTTCACTACGCCATCGTCAATCATTTGCAATACTTCTTCCTTTCAATCTTCTGGTATCTGCTCATTTATATCGATAAAATCTATCAATTCTGTCTTTATTTTTTGGGTGAGCTCTTGTTTAAGTATTTTCTGTATCTTTTCAACGCTTTGATAAAAATTTACAAATGATCACAATATTTCATAGTCAGATGAATTAATTTGGTACATTATTCAATCTCAACTTTGTACGATACTGTTATTCAAAAATATTCATTCACTTTGTAGATTTTTTATCATTTCATCTAGTTCTTCCTTGTATTTTACGTATTGCCCAAACAATGGTATGTGAGTCTTTATTGAGATTAGCTCTCAATTTTTTATGTCCATCTTACCATAAACCAAAACTAAGCCAAACAAAAAACTAAATATATCATTGTATCATTTTAGATTTCACATTTCAAATTTGTCATTTATCTTCAGTCATTTATTGTTTACTACTATCCCTTTTTCATTCTTTTCTAGTTGTATATCTATTCATAATTTTTCTAGTCTATCATTGAGAGGATTTATTTCGGCTTCTTTCATCCTAGGTACAAAAAAATATATTTTTCAGGTGTTCTCATCAAAACCACTAAACAACCATAATGCACTTACAAATCCATCTTGATCCAAATGTTTTTCAGTTATACTTTGTCTCTTTACCACATAAAATATATGCATGCTATCTCACAGATTTTTTAGATTTATTATTTTTATTTCCTTTTTGTGGTATACGATTATTCATTTGTCATAGCTAGAGAATCTATATCCGGAAGCGATATTGCTATATTTTTTTAATTTAGGAATATTGGGATTGTCTATCCCCAGTAGATTATTCTGATCAATCAATATTTTCATTACTTCCTTTTAATTATTTTGTAAAGTAATATTATTTCAATCAAGTTTACCATCATAGCAGTTCATCAGTAGCTTATAAATGGTAATGTTAATCAGGTATTTGGCAATATCTTTGTGTTTACTCATATATTTATAAAAGCTTGAATCATAATCAATGAAATTAATCCAACTCCCAAGACCCTAGGATAATCGTCTTTTACTCTTGGCAGATGTTTGAGAAAGTAAAATGCTAGATAAAGATAGAGTCATATAAGTACCATATTTCAGCCAAATCATATCTCCTCAGAAAACGCAGCAAAGACAAAATCACTCTGAGCTTCGGGGATAAATCAAAATTTTTGTAATCACTTACCATATCATTTCCCTGCTAGACCACCTCATCATATAGCCATCAACGCCTGTTCATTTTGTCGTCATATTTCCCTACTTTGAGGATCAACATTTGAGCTTATAAAATATGTAAACCTTTTTTGTATATAAGCAAATCTATCGCTAACTAGTGAAGCCATACCACCGACCAAAGCACCTCCCAGTATCCCCACCATGAAAATTCAAAAAACTTTCTTAAATTTTAGTCACGCGTATCGAGCCATTACCAACCCAGTAAGTCAAAGTATTAGGACGGTTCACAAGTCTGGCACAAGTAAAAACATAAAGAACAAAATCGCATTTAGCACGACAAAAGCGATCAAAAATTCCTTCTTATCTACAAAATTTCTCTTCCTCAAAAGTCGATTAGCTAAAAATATCACATATCATAACTTAAAAAATTCTGCTGGTTGTATACTGGGCAATCAAGGTATATTTATCCATCATCTTGCTCAGTTCAAAACCATTCCCACTCATGGTATAAATACTGCAAGTTGTAGTGCAATGATTGCAATCGCGATTATATTTACGTTTCTGTTATTTTGGAAAAATTTTATTGGCACTCTATATACTATAATAGCAGCAATCGTGGCAAGTCAGATATTTCTCAATTGTCTGAAAAAATAGAAATAGTTTGATGCATCTCAGCTCATCAATCATTTTGCTATCAACGATAGTGTCAAAGCAAAAGATTCATAAATACTTACACTATATATAGCTAGTATCCCAAAAAACACCAAAAGAAGTCAAACTACGATGATAGGCACAGTTTTAAGTTATAATCTAAAATTCAAAACCTGACTGATTTCAGACAAGTTCCAGAATTGAGCATATTGCAATTCTAAGTCGTTTTAATATAAATAACAAAAAATCGTTTTCAATGCTTTAATTTCAAATATTTTAGTTAATTAATTTTTTGATTTTATGAACATTTGACTAGTGTGAGCAACCAACGTGGGAAAATCTACCTTGTTCAATAGATTGATAGGACAATTCCGCGCTATTGTGACAGATATCCCATGAACAACAAGAGATATTATACAACACAAGTTTGACCTTGAATGAGTTTGAAGTATCACTTTTTCTGATAGTCCATGATTACTTGATTTTCAAGATGAGCGAGTTTTTATAAAAAAAATAATAAAAAAATCAGACTTAATCTTGTTTTTGATAGATGATAATGTCGGTATAACATCCAAAGAGCAACATATACTTTCTTGTATCATGGATTCTGGTAAAAAAAATAATACCATCCTGGTAATAAACAAACTAGACATCAAGCGAAAACACAATCAAAAAGAACTCGCTTTATCAGATTACTATGATTTATGATTCTCCAATATTATCTGAATTAGCGCCCAAAAGTGAGATAATATAGATGTTTTACAACAACAGATAGTTGATTATGTAAAGAAAAACAAGACCGACTCTCTTCATCCCGAACCCAAAAAACAATCTATCCCCATCGCAATCCTTGGTAAGCCCAACTCATGAAAATCCACTCTTCTAAATACATTAGTATGAGAGACTCTTTCAAAAGTCGACGAAGAAGCAGGCACTACACGTGATTATATAGTTTGAGAATTTACATATAAAAAACAAGATTATACAGTTTACGATACCGCTGGGATCCGCAAGAGATGAAAAATCCATTGAATAGAGAGGATCGCCAACGATAAAACTTATAAGATGCTTGAATATGTCAGGCCTATCGTAGTCTTTCTAGTAGATGTCGTAGAATGAATTACGCATAGAGATATGACAATACTTGAAGAGATTGGCAATCTAGCTTTGCCTACAATATTCTGCTTAAACAAAACTGACCTTATAAACAATAAAAAAATAAAGACTGAAATTACAAAAGCTTCCAGTCTCCTAGACTTTGCAAAATACATACCCATATTACCTTTAGTCGCTCAAACCTGAGAACACAGGGACGACCTGTTTGCCAAAATAAAGTTTCTCTACGCGGAAGCTAGCAGGAGAATAGAAACAAATACGTTAAATAAAATTATATCTACAGAATATATCACTAGACCACCCAGATTCCCCAAAAATAAAATCTGCAAAATTTTGTATATTACACAGGTTGATATCAATGCTCCCACATTCGTTGTGTTTGTAAATCACAAGTCCAGAGCCAATTTTGCATTCAAGAGATGGATAGAGAATAGTATCAGAAAACATTTTGAATTTACATGAGTCCCTCTAGTTATCCGTTTCAAAGAAAGATCTCAAAAGGAAGAAGATTAGCACTTATTAATTACTTATTTCTAAACTCATCCCTTAATTCTGTATATATTTGAGCAAATTTTTCTCATGGTATAGTTTTACTATCTGCCAACAAAAACTGTCTATCTTTGGTAAATACTATATGTATTAGTAATCTATCACCAGTATTTAAGAGCGCCTGTAAGATATCTGGATTCTGCTCCAGTTTTGCTTTAATTGCTCTCTTGAGCAATGCATGATGTTGGTCAGATCACATCACAATCTCATTTCATTGATATATAAATGACTTTATAAATTTAGCATCATTTCAAGAAAGTTTTGCTTTTAATCCAGATAATGTTTTTATATTTTCACGATCCAAATATTCCTCTGGATATTTTATATACATCCGAAATGCTTCGACCGACGCATATTCAACACCATCAAGAGTAAATGGACTAGGATAAAGATTGCTCAATTGTCTTTCAATCTCTGGAGATTCTGGTCTTCATCATATATTTATTATTCAGTTATCCCTTATATAACTATCTAGCTCAGTGACGCTTTCTACATTATATTTTGTCAGTGTGTCTCTTTCAAACTTCTTTCTCGCCATTTTTTTATTGTATACATATATGATATTGGCAAGTTCTAGTACTTTAGAAGGATCTAGATCATTATAATTTTTACTTATATTGGTCGCAACAATCGATATGTCAGTATTTTTTATATAATTTGCAATATTCTCAGCAGAGATTCAACTTGCTAGACCTACTGGATAATTTCAAGCAAGCTCTTTTATTCTTTTTACTTTCTCAACATCTGCGCTTATCCCTGTTCATTTTCAGCTCGTAGTAATAATATCCACATATTGTTTTGCCTGGCTTACTGCATATTCAGCTCACGTAAAATCTAATTCTTTTTGTCCTTTAAAATCTAAACCTCAGAAATACAATCCATCCCATCACATTTCTTCTTGTATATTCAAAACATCATCAGCATCTTTTTCGTATCATGATTCAATATAGTCTATACCAGGTATTCTTGCATTATCGGCCCATATTCCGTCGGGTAAGATTTGTTCGAGATTTTTCATAACTTGAAAAATTATTTTTGGTCTTTGTTGTAGTATATTTAGAATTGCTTGGTGATGAGGATATTTTTCCTTGATCTGTCTTATGGCTTCTAGTCATACCACTGGAGCAATCTCGTGTGTTACCACAGCAACTCAATGTGCTCAATTTGTGATCGCAATCTCAGCTCATTCCAATGCATGAGAAATAGACTTAGAGTGCAATGAAACAATAAGACTATGCTTATCGGGGAATATAGATTTAAATTTTTCAATGCTATTGTGCATTATAACGCAAAAAAAGAGATAAAATAACTAGCTCTTTTTTTTATTTATGTTTTTAGATTATTTTTCTGTGTATCGTAATTAGATTAAACAATATATAATTTATTTCAAGTAAATAAAAAAACAAAACAAAAAATCTCAACAATTAAGTCAAGATTTCTTGCACGGAACTAAAGATAATCTCTTAGCTCAGACAGAGTATATAAGGCACCTGTGGGATTTGAACCCACGAACCAAGGTTTTGCAGACCCGTACAATAGACCACTCTGTCAAGGTGCCATAATATGTTTTTAGCCCAGAGCTTTTAACTTTCTACTTTTCACTTTCAACTATTTTTAATCAATTTATCAGCAAACAATATGCCATCAAGATGGTCATATTCATGTTGTACTATAAAAGCGCTTAAGTCTTTGAGCTTTTTAACCTGCTGTTTTCATTTTAAATCTAGATATTCCACCACAATAGATTTATGTCTCTTTACCTTCCCTTTAAAATGAGGTATAGATAAACAAGCTTCGTCGCTTATTACCACTTCTTTTGATTTTTCGATTATTTCTGGGTTGATCATCAGCGTTTCTCATGATAACTTCAATTCTTTTTTAGTTTCTT
>CAJAPL010000067.1 GCA_903943625.1 uncultured bacterium | reverse complement strand
AGTCCATTTAAACAAGAAAAAACGCCGTCTTTTATGGTGTCTCCACGCAAACAAATATTCAAGGATTTTAGTACGGGTATAGGAGGAAACGCTATTACTTTTATTATAGAAATTGAAAAAGTAGATTTTTGGGATGCTGTTAAAATATTGGCTAAAGAAGCACATATAGATTTGAGAGATTATGAATTGAATACACAAAAAATGGAGGAGTTTTCTGATGAAAGAGAGAAAATAAAAAGGATACATAAACTGGCACAACAATATTTTGTGCAGGAGCTTGCAAAAAATGAGGATGCTATATGATATTTGAAAAATAAAAGGAATCTGAATGACGATATTATAGATGAATTCTGAATATGATTTGCTCCTGATAGTAATTATTGATTGGTGCAGTTTTTGAAATCCAAATGATGCTCAGATGATGATATATTACAGTCATCATTGGCAAAAAAATGACAAAATACAGATTCTTATAGCTTTTTTAGGAATAGGATAACTTTCCCCATATATGACACTATGTCCAATATTGTTTGATTTGGAGCTAGGGTATTGGATACAAAAGATAGTCCAAAATATATAAATAGTTGAGATCATAAAGCCTATGATAAATCTAAAATATTATATGGGTTAAATATAGCTAAACAAAACTTAAGTTTATACGATAAACTCATCGTTGTTGAATGATATATGGATGTAATTGCTTTGGCGAGATTTTGATTTAAAATATGAGTTGCTACTTGTTGAACTTCTTTGACAGAGGAACACATGAAAATATTAAAAAGATATACTGAAAATGTTTTTTTCCTTTTTGATAACGATGAAGCTGGAGAAATGGCTACGTTTAGGGCGTTGAAAATTGCCTATCAACAAAATATATTCCCAAAGATGATTGAATTGTCATCAAATCTAAAAGATATAGATGACTTGGCTAACCAAGAACATTGACAAGAAACATTTGATAATATTTTGAAAAAATCTAAAGACTGATTTTTGGCATATTTTAATATGATAAAGTCCAAAAGAGATATTAGTTCTCCTATAGAAAAACAGAAATTGATGAGCAAGATGTTTGAGCTCATACTAGCTGTCGATAACTATGCTATACAAGATCATTATATTCGTATACTTGCAGAAAATTTGGGGTTTGCTTATGAAATATTAAATGCACAATTCAAGAAATTCAAGAAAACAGAAGGGGCTTTTGAAGTAAGACAAAGATCAAAGAAAATTGAACCAGTTTCTTATCAACCAGATAGAGAGGTTATATTTGCTTCATTATTTTATCAGAAATTTATTTATCAATACATCAAAGACGATGAATTGCGAAAATGATTTCTGTCCTTATCCAAATGGCTTTGAGAGCTATATACTGGAAGTATGCTAGATAGAGTGCTGAGATTAGATTTGGATGAAAAAGAACTTAAAGAATTGGATGAGATGCATATATGGCGAGAAAGCCAACTTGATCATCTTCACGATGAAGATAAAATATACTCTTTGGTGAAAAAGATTATTTGAACTACATTGCAGTCTTATTTACAGATTGTACTTAAAGATGCTAAAACTTCAAATGAACAAAAAAATAGCCTACTTGAATTGAAGAGGCTAGTTTAAACTTTGATTTTATTTGTTAGAATGGTAGGTCTTCATCTTGTTTTGATGATGTCTTTTGTGTTGTACTTCAATTTCATCATTCTATTTTCCATGCAGATACGCGATTATATCGTTTTCAATTAAATTCGTTTGCTTTAAAATTTAGTGAAACTTTGATAATATCTCAGACTTTATAACTTTTTATAAGTTCTGTTTTTTCTCATAGCAAATCGACCGCAATAGAACTTTTAAATTCTTTGTCAGTATTTTCTTCCAAGATAAAATTGATTTTTGGTAGGTTGTTCTGTCCGACCTCTACTTGCTCGGAAACAAATAAAATTTTTCATTCAAATATCATTTTGATGTGTTCAATAATAAAAACTAGTTTTGTTGTGTTTAATTTTTCTTTAGAAAATTTCAATGTGAATTTAGCTGAATGTAATAAGAGATATATGAAAAATAAGTATTTTTAGTGCTTTGTGGCTTTATTCTGAAAGAATTCGCTTACTAATATAAGTATTATTCATATGTTCAGTAGCACGTCAGCTACATTGAATACAGGGAATGCAGAAATTGAAATAAAATCTCTTACTCATCACAAAAATACTCTGTCAGCTAAATTACCTAGTGTTCAGGCGACTAGAATACTGAAAATCACCCATCATATGTGTTTGATTTTGAATAGGTATGTAAATATAAAAAGGGCAATTATGCTTATTACTATCACCATGAATATATTTGCTTGAATTCATCGTGATATTCATAGGTTAAATACTGGCGTAATAAAATCAGAGGTCGATAATAAATTTTTATTATAAAAAAAATATTTTGAAAGTAAGTCTGATGAGAGCAATAAAATGCTCAATATGGTCGTTTTTGCAATCTGATTTTTCATCTTAATATAATATTCAAATAACCTCTATGTGGTGTGTCTGTGGAAACATATCAACAGGCTGTAGTTTATTGATTTTGAATCAATTTTCTACTAATAACTGGATGTCCCTAGCCATTGTGATTGGATTACATGAAATATAAAGTAGTTTGAAATCTAATTCTTTTTTGAGTTCTCATAAAAAACTTATAAGGTTTTTGTGTAATCAATCTCTAGGAGGGTCTACTATCACGGCTCATAGATTTTTTATTTTTGATTTTAACTCAGGATTTGTATTGAAGGCTTTTTCACTGGATGCAGCCAAGAAAAAACAATTATTTTCTATTCAATTTATCTTAGCATTATGTTTTGCGTCTGTAATAGCATCCTCCACTATTTCTATTCATACTAGATCTGATCAAATTCAGTTTTTTAGTAGACTTATTCATATTGTTCATGTTCAACAATAGAGATCTAATATGGTTCATTTGACGTATCATAACATCTTTTGTGCTTCAGAAAACAATTTTTGTGCTCAAAACGTGTTTGTTTGAAAGAACGAAAATGGAGATATCCTAAATGTACTTTCTGTCTTATTTTCTTGATCTTCGTTTAATATCAACAACTCATGGATATATCAATCTCACCAAAGTATCTTGCTTTCAGATTTGTCTGATTTCACAGTGTCTGCGAGTCAGTTATTGTATGTAATTGCAAAAGTTCTTATGTTGTTTTTCAAAAATTCGTCTTTTTGTAATATGTCCAAAAATTCATTTCGTTTATCGTTATATGTTTTTTTTAAACTATCTTCAAAAACTGATAAGTTAACCAATATTTGATCTGTGTTTACTCATTCTCTAATGACCAGATGACGGAAGAATCATTGATGGATTTTTTGGTCGAAAACTGGCAAACCAGAGTTATAACAAAGACCTTTTATGTACTTAAATACGCTGTTTGCTTTATCTGATATTAATCAACATGAATCTATATCAACTATCTTACTAAATTCTCATTGTTTATGGAATCATATGTTTCGTCTGCTTTCTATGTTTTCTCTCTCAGAGATATAAACACCAAAACTAAATTCTATTTTATTTCTGTATCATTTCTCTAGTGGAGATCAGATTATAGGTAATATTTCCAACTCTGGGATTTGCTTTTTTATCCTCTCAAATCAGTCTTCTACTATTTCGTATTTTAACTTTAATTGGTTTTTATAGCTCATAATTTGCCGTTTACATCATCAACATCCTATTTTATAAGAGCCTTGATTTTCTTGACTAGCTCATATAGGTATAAAATAATGTGGACAAAAAACTTCTCAATCTGCCAATTCTTTGTTATATTTGTGGGTACGTATGATATGGCCTTCTATGTAATCTTTCTTTTTTTTAACTATTTTGATGTCTACTGTGCTTTGTGGTAAAGCTCATCATTTTACTAGGATTTTTTTTCAATCAGGTAAAGCTCCAATACCGACTCAGCCGTATCAGATTTTGTAAATGTAAATATTCTCAAGGGTGTTTGAGTGTCTCAGTATAGAAATGTAGAAATACTAAAAGTTTTTAACTGGCTGTTCAGTTCTCTGTATTTACAATAACAGAGTCTCATTCATTTTTATTTAAAGGAACCATCACTTCTAGTCATGTTTCTATTGTTGCTGGTTTTTTCCCTGCTTGTGCTCTATCTCATTTTACTCATGGGACAGTAGATATGATTTTGTATGTTACTGTTGTGGGTAATATCACTCATATTACGTTTCATTCGTAAATCATAAGATAAACGTCCAAATTTTCTTTTAGATAAGAAGCTACGTCATCTACTTCCTCTCTTGGTAGTTCATACATTTCTCATGTGTCATTTTCCATAAAGGAATAGTTATCTCATGAATTGTACAAAAATATTGCGTTTTTTGTATTTACCTCTGCTTGTTCAAGGATTGTTCAAGCGTTGTATGTGAATACATTTGTTTTGCCAGATACTATATCTTTAACTTTAAAAGAATCTGTTGCCCCTCATCTTCACATGTGGGTATGTGACATCTCTGTTACTCTAAAAAGTTTTCACTCGATTTTTAGAATCGTTCATCTTTTTACTTCAGAAGTACTAATTTTTACCATAACAAAAAAATAAACAAATAAAATATGCTTACTTACTTATAATAAATTGCTCCTAAATAACAAGATAAGTAATAAGTTGAAAGTCAGGAGTAGAACGTTAGAAGTAATTTAATTTTATATGATAAGATGGTAATCGATGTTTTTAGCTGTTGATAAACCAGGTTGAATATCAAGCTTTGGGGTAATTAAAGTGTTGAAAAAATTCTATATATGACAAAAGATATGACATAGTGGGACTCTTGATCCCATGGCTACAGGCCTAATGATTTTAGCTATATGAAAAGATACAAAAAACTTAACACAATTGATATGATTGGATAAAAGTTATGCCGCAACCATTGATTTTTCTAAAATGTCAGATACCTGGGACATGGAATATCGAGAAACTATGATAGATTATAAGTGTGAAGTAGTAAATTGAAATGAATGAATTTTGATTAACGAAGATTTCGTAAAAGCCCCCACATTGGAACAAATAAAGGATACTCTTAAATCTCTAATTCCAACGTTTAACTTGCCTATACCAGCTTTTAGTGCAAAGAAAAAAGAATGAAAAAGATCTTATCATTTGGCTAGAAAAGGTTTACAAGATATTGATTATAAGGACATGAAAATTTATTGATTTGATATTTTAAAATACAATTTCCCGGTATTAGAACTTTCTTTGGATGTGGGCTCTGGAACGTATATTAGGTCTATAGCTTATCGACTTGGACAACAATTTTGACTTGGATGAATATTGACTGGTCTTAGAAGAACTAAAATTGCAGATTGGGAAATCGATCAAATGAGAATGCAATGAATAGAAAATAGTCAGATTAAATTTTGTGAAATAAGTATTTGATAATGTTTGGTATAAATTAGATAATATCTTCCAAGAATTTTTTTAATCTGTCTTGAAATTGATTTTTTACTATATCTTTTGTCTTAAACCATATTACTCATATAGGTGTTTTGGAGCATAAATATGTCATATCCTGGAATGTTGTTCTATCTCCACCTCCTCACATAGTACAGTAAAAAATGATCTTTGGTGGGAGATTTTCTTTATTTTTTTGTATATAGGTTCTGATTGCTGATGCCATGGTGAAATCTCGTACGGGGGTCCCTATTATTAATATATCATAATTTCATGGATATAAGTTTGTCTCTTGTATGTCTGTAAGCTTTTTTAGTGATGCGTCTCTACCTGCTCATAAGTATCATATTATTCAAGATCTATCTTTCTTATCTATAATTTCTTCTACATCACAAGCTATTAATTGCTTAATATATTCTGCAACCTTACGAGTGATTCAAGTCCTAGAATAGTAAACTAATAGGATTTTTTTATCCATATTTTGGCATATTGGTAAATAAGATATATGGGTCAGATTATTTTTTTGTATATATATTACAATAACAAGTATTGCAAATCAGAATTTTATAATTATTTATTCGTCTGTTAAATAAAGCTTTATATACTAAATTTTGTTTATGAAAAAATTTATATGAATCCTTACTTTGGCCCTACTTTTTGGCCTAACTCTTGCTTGATGAGGCACCGCAACTTCATCATCTTCTAAAATTGTTGATCCTGAACGAGTACCACCTATCTCAAACGATAGGGCTAGTTATAAGTTTGATGAAACAGCTACCAAAGCAATGATAAAACAAGATTCTTCTCTTTTGAAATTAAGTTGCGATTGATTAAAGGTACTTCAAAATATGGGATTTGCAGATAGGGCAGCTAAAATGTTCTCTGTGGGAGTAGAGGAATGAGAATTTGACTTTAGTTTTGATTTGAGAAATTGTAGTATGTGGTGAAATAAAAGAAATTATAATCCTTTGTACAAGTCGCTAACTGAAAAGAAAGCATTTGATTATGCTATAGACTTTATGAAAAATCCTTATCTGAAGGGAAAATTATTTGATCAATTGGATAAGCCTGTATTACTCTATAAAAATTCTAATTGATGAGGATATCCTATGATGAGGGACTGAAATAATGAATCAGATTATTTTTCTTGAATAAATATAGATACCAATGACACTTGAAGCGTAGAAATAGAATATACTGATTTCACAATCATTTACCCTTATCTTATAAACTGAAAGAGGGTTTATAATCAATATGGTGGATTAGCTTGAATAACTTTGAATATAAATTCTGAATGAGTAAATAATGTTAATGCTCAGCTATT
Source organism: uncultured bacterium (assembly GCA_903943625.1). GTDB lineage: Bacteria > Patescibacteriota > Gracilibacteria > Absconditabacterales > Absconditicoccaceae > UBA6263. The sequence goes on along the minus strand of CAJAPL010000067.1, from coordinate 2,860 downwards.
GCCTTTCATATGAGCGGTTAGGAAATCAGAAAAATTAACAGATCAACAGTTAGTTGATTTTGTTAAAAATTGATGAAATAACCCTTTTCGATGACCATCTCAACAGATCAAATTAGATAAACCTGAAAGAATAACTGTTTTGTTTAGTTTGCGGAGAAATAATATTACTGAACGATATCTATCATCTTGAATAAGATTTGGATCTAAAGTAAAAACAGATCCGTATGCTCAAGCAAATTATGAAATGATAATGTCCGATTATAAAATATGAAACAATAATGGCATAGTGTATTAAATTGTAAATAATTTGAAATAAAGGAGGCTGGCACATACTTATCGCCAGCTTTTTTAAAATAAATAATTTTACATTAAACTTTTTATTTCTTTTTCTATATCATATAATCTGGATTCTGCAAGCTTTAAAGCTGCGATTCTTTTTGGTTCGTCCTTTTTCCTCTCCCTTATTTCCCTAATCCTTTCTTTTAGAGTTACTTTTTCATCATTAAATAAATAATCTGCGTAAATAATTATTTTATTTTCAAGAGTTTTAGGTAAATATTCCTTTTTCTCTTTTCATTCAAGTAGAAATAATTCATATACAAAGCTATGTATTATAATATCTGCAATCTCAGATAGTCATTCTTTTTTTAATATTTTTACTGAATTTAGTTCATGATCTCAGTCTTTAGCTTTTCATATGTCATGTAATAGTCAAGCAATTTTTACCTTGTGTGGATGAATCTTAAGTCTTGGATGTTTTTTTTTAATTTTTTTTGCTATTTCAAATGCTATTTCAGAGACTCATATAACATGTCTTTTTAATCAATCAGCATTAGGCAGATGTTTAGTGTGTTTGTGTAAAAGACTCAATGCACTTCTTTTGTTTATCATAATTGTGTTGTAATCTCTAAAACTAATCGTTTTTATCGTTGGTATTTAACTTGATTTTGATGCTTTTCTAAATATTATTCAAATTACTTTACTTTGTCAAATTTATAATTTTGGAGCCAATACCTTCATTTCTTAGGCCAAGCGGATTAGACGGGTTTGTCTGACAAGAACATTTAGTAGGAGAGGGGAAACCTATCAGAATTTTTTTGGAAAATGGTAAGGTCCCTTCCATGATATTCCGATGACCTCCGTGAGTGGGAAAGACAACATTGGCTCTTATAATTTCAAAAATAATTGAAGCTGATTTTTATCTGATGTCTGGAGTAACAAGCAAAAAAGAGGATTTGAAAAAAATAATAGACCAGGCAAAAATTAACTCACAATATAATAAGCAGACTATAGTGTTTTTGGATGAGATACATCGTTGGAATAAGGCCCAACAAGATACCTTGTTACCTTATGTTGAAAAATGAGTAATTATTTTGATTGGTGCGACAACAGAGAACCCAAGTTTTACTATAAATAATGCCTTACTTAGTAGAGCTAGAGTTTTTGTTTTTCAAAAATTAGAACATCAAGAAATACTTTTGTTTCTAGAAAGAAACCTAGAAAAAATCCAGAATGAGTATGTAGATATAAAAATCTCTAATGAGAATCTTGTGCTTGTAAGTAAGCTTGGAGACTGAGATCTTAGAAGCTCATTAAATATATTGGAAGCGGCAATATTGATTAGAAAGGAATGAGAAATTACTGAGCAAGATATCCTCAAAGCTTGACAGAAAGCTATATATTTTGATAGAGACGGAGAAGAGCATTATAATATTATATCGGCGATACATAAGTGTCTGCGTGATAGTGACGGTAATGCTGCTTGTTATCGGATTCAAAGAATGCTTATGTGATGAGAGGATCCTCTTTATATTGTTAGGAGATTACTTCGTTTTGCTTCAGAAGATATATGACCGGCAGATAATAATGCATTGCTTTTGGCAAATCAGGTTTACGATGCTGTTGCAAAAATATGAATGCCAGAATGTGATGTTTTCCTTTTTCAGTTGGCAATGTATCTTGCAAAAGCTAAAAAGGATAATACAGCATACAAAACGGCCATACAGACAAAACAAGATGTTATAAAATATGGTAATTTGCCAGTACCTATGAATATTAGGAACGCCCCAACAAAACTTATGGAGGAGATATGATATTGAAAATGATACAAATATTTTCATGACGATCCTTCTGCTAAAGATCAAGAACACTTCCCTGATGAGTTGAAATGAAGAAAGTATTTTTAACAATTTAAAGTTTATAATGCAGAGTTTAAAATTTAAGAATCTTTTTTTTCTCCTTATTCTGATTTCATGATTTTGATTTGTGGTTGCTCATAATCCTAGACTTGTTTGGAATACAAATAGTGATGCAAATAATCCTATTATAGTTCAAAATCCAGAAAATTCACAAGCATTTTATGCACAACTAAAATGAACCCCAAATTTTTATAAAATAATTTCTAATACTGGTTTCCTATTGTATTTATCTCTTACTGTGCCAGCTATATCTTGATCTGATCAGGATTATTGAGTGATTGTGAGAGATGATTTATGAAAATTACTGATAAATATAGATGCTACTAATTTTAAGTGGACGGAATTTTATGAAAAATTTGCTTGAGATTTATATTATCAATGACCATGATTTGAGAGACAAGTACAATCCTGAGTTTATTATGTCCAAGTTTACAGCACAGATAATGTTTGAAAATATGCTTTGGCAGTATGAAAGTTGGAAAGTCGACCAGTCAGTGAAATTGTTAATACTTTCAAAGATTTACCTGCTTTGAAATCTTATTTTTTTGAAAAACCACAATGCGCTTATGAATATATTGACTCTGGTTCTTGCCTGAATTCTGGTGACACTTTTATCTATGCAAAGAATATGAGTATAGGATTCAATCCTAATCATAATTGGT
>CAJAPL010000066.1 GCA_903943625.1 uncultured bacterium | reverse complement strand
GCAAAAAAATCAACAAGATGAAGAATATCGCCCTTAAAACATGTAAATGGCTTTTCGCTGCAGCATTCCTGATAGGAGCAGGCGCATTTGCTCTTCAGGGGATTGAAATTATCCATGATGGAACAGCTAAGGGGGTCTCTTTAGCAACGTTCCTTATCTTCTCAGTACTAAACATCAACGGGATTTTCTACAGCTACTTCATAGCAAAAGATAAAACTTTGTTGTTTGGGACAATATTAAATTCACTTGGTTGTATATTCATCCTTATTCTGAAAATCATCTACTGAAAAAAATGGACAGACAACCTTATAAACAAAGTAGTTTACACACTATCCCCTAGTTTTTCTAGGCAAAAAGGTCCGCGGTCCCCGCGGCTCTTTTTCGTTTTTAAAAATAAATTATTTTCTCACTTTCCCATGAGGCGTTCCTTCTACAAATCAGGCACTAGTCTGCACTCATACAACGGCCTTCTCGGAAAATTCTTGTAGATTTTTTGCACCTAGATATGTCATCGCACTACGAAGTCCAGTCATACATTCATCCACAATATCCCCAACCGATTCCATTCCTGGCTTGATATATATTCTAGAACTAGATATCCCTTCACGAAACATTTGTTTTTGTGCTTGTTGAAATTTACTTAGACTCTGACTCCTATTTCAGACGGCTTTTTTGGAGGCCATACCATAATTTTCTTTGTACATCAATCATTGCTCATCATATTTCACATCACCCACTGATTCAAAAGTTCCTGCCCATCGAGTCCCCCACATTACATGGCTTGCTCATGCCGCAAGCGCAAGTATAAAATCTCTAGGAGATCTCACTCATGCATCAGCCCATATAACTCATCCATGTTTTTTAGCTTCTTTAGCACATTTATATACGGCAGTAAATTGCGGCCTGCCGACAGCTGTTTTCATACGTGTCGTACACATAGCTCATGCTCATATACCTACCTTGACCACATCTGCTCATGCCAAGATAAGATCACGAGTAGCGTCCTCTGTGATGACATTCCCTGCTACAATATTTATTTTTTTTCCATACATAGACCTAAGTTTTTTGATATTATCTATCATAGATTTTTGATACCCATGCGCAGTATCAAGCACAAAAAGCCTGATTCATAAATCATATAGAATCTTTACTCTTTCATCAAAACTATTTATACCCACAGCAACAGCCACATTGAGTTTTCAATCATGGTCAAGAGATGGCTCATAAAGACTATTTCTGAGAGTATTTTTTTTAGTCAGTATTCATTTCAACATTCATTTATCATCCACGATAGGCAAGGATGAAATGGATTTTTCATCCATCAAATTAAACGCATCTTCATCTGAGATTCATATTTTTCAAGTAATCAACCCTGGTCTAGAAATATTACCAAGCAATGTAAATTGGTCTAAACCATCAAGATCATGAGGTTTAAAGATACCGATTGCCCTTCCATCATCATCTATCAATACCACAGAATTGTGTGCTCTTTTGTGTATGATTCACAAAGCGTCCCTAATAGTATTGTGTGCTTTGACTGTGATAGGAGTATCATATTGTATATCAGCATTTTTGATATGTTGGACTATCATAGTTAGTGTTTCTATATCCATATCCTGTGGCAATACAGATAATCATCCGTAACGTGCGATAGTTTCAGCCATTCTTTTACCACTAACAGCGTTCATGTTGGCAGTAACAATAGGTATATTTATTCATAAAT
>CAJAPL010000065.1 GCA_903943625.1 uncultured bacterium | reverse complement strand
TCAAGATTTGTTTAAAAAATTTAAGTTGGGTGAAGACAAGGAACTTAAAGAATTAAAGAAAATAGAAAATCAGTTAAAAAAACTAAAAGATAGTGATGATGTCAAAGAGCCTTGATCATTTTTTTCTGGTAAATCTATGTTTAAATTTTGGATTATAGGACTTTTGGTTGTGTTTTTATGATATATAGCATTTCAATCGCTTCAAATAATATATCTTATTGTGACAGCATACATACTCTCTGTTGCTATGGAAGCTATTATTGATTTTTTTGAGAGAATAAAATTTCGCAGATGAATCTCTATAGCCGTTACTTATTTACTTTTGATTATATTTGTTTTGGCGGGATTCTTATTTGTTGTCCCATTTATATTTACACAGTTATCAGAGCTTATAAAATTATGAATCAATCATATAAATGATATACAAGTCCTTTTGACCACAAAATCTTTACCAGAAATTGTACAATCTTTGACTTGGATACCACATTATATGCAAGATAACATATTACAATATGTGAATAATCAGGATTTGGTTTGATGATTACAATCAAAATTACAGGAAAATGTTGCTCAAATAGCTCAAATGTGAAGCACCTATGCTCAATATCTTGGTAATCGAGCGGTTAGTATTGTATGATCGTTTTTTAACTTTGTATGACAAGCAGCTATAGTTTTGACACTTGCTGTGTTATTTTCTATAGAGAAAAAATCTGTTATCAGATTTATTTCCGGTATATGATCATTAAAATCTAGGGAATACTTGGTTATAAGATTAGAAAAGATATATAAACAACTTGGAATTTGGTTAAAAAGTCAGCTTTTATTGTGTGTATTTATATGAGTCACTGTATATGCTGCTTTGTGGATCTTATCTCTTTTTGGCATGGATTTACCATCCAAATGATCTCTTGCAATGATAGCATGATTGACCGAGTTTATACCGTATCTTGGACCGATATTTGCTAGTATAGCTGCTCTGATGGTAGCACTGCTTAATTACTGAATATATTGATGACTAATTATACTTGCTGTTTTCTTTGCTATTCAACGGCTTGAAAATAATGTATTTATACCATTACTTATGAACAAAACATTGGGAGTAAACCCTGTCGTTGTGTTTGTATCTATGATAGTATGATGACTGATTATGTGATTTTTGGGGGTTCTATTGGCAGTCCCTATCGCTGTAATTATAACTTTGATGGTAGAAAAAGACTAAAGCAATAAATATATAAGAATCTGATCTTTAGTGGTCAGATTTTTTTATTTTTTCTTTTTATTGAATTCTTTTTGAAATGCTTTTTTTATGTTTTTTGCTTGATTGCTGTCGCGTCTGAGAGTTAATTTACAATTTGCTTTCATTTCAAAGATGCGGTGGAATAAAGTTTCATTAAAATTTTTTAAATCTTTGATTGTATCGAAAAATATTTTAAAATAATCACTAATTTCTTTGGGATATAGAACTTCAAATACATAATCTCCGATAACCGTTACACAATATCAGTCTTTAAGAAAGGGAACTGTGTCGCTAGCTAACGCCATTACTCCAATATGCTTATACAAATTAGTCCCATATTTATCTAAGAAATTTTCGTTACCAGTAAGAAAATATACGTCAGCGACTTTGTTTGCTTGTTTAAAGAATGCCATTTCTGTTTTATTCATTCATAGTGCATAATAAGGACGAGCCTGATAAACATATGTAGATTCTTCCTTTCCGTATATCCTATTTACAGCAAGCATCCGGTCTCATCGTACTCAATCGAGGCTTTCGATACTACTAGACTCATGGTATATAGATTGTCCCTCTTTTAATTGAGCAACGCTAGATTTTTCTGTTAGGTACGTATTTTTTAATTCATCTGCCAGATCTAAGAATCACAATATTCGCCTACTATGTAAAAAAAGCTTGCCATCTTCCTTGATTACCACTTGTTCGTCTATTAGTCTTCCTATTATTTTATAAAAATTTGGAAGGGATACTTTGATGTCTTTTTTTAAATAAGTGTGTAGCTCTTGTATCGTGGATCATTTATGATCAATTAATTTGTGTATTATGGAGTCATATATGGATTCAAATAATAGCATAATATTCTCTAAGAAAGTAAAATCAACCTCTTCATAATCCAATTATCCAGAAAACTTTTGTTAGCTCTCAAGTTTTATTGGCGATTGAGATTATCAAATAATGATAATTATTTATCTAAAATTATCAAATCTATTTACATTTAATCTTATATCACT
>CAJAPL010000064.1 GCA_903943625.1 uncultured bacterium | reverse complement strand
TCTTTCATTTATTTTTTCATGAGATAACGATTACAGGGTCTGATTTTTTTAATTTATTCATTTCTTTCTATTGTTAATTTAAAATTTATAATTTAACATTTATAATTTCTAAAGCACCTCTTCTGCCATATTGGTAATATTTTTGTATCACAAATCCTTTAATTCTCTAGCTACAGGACCAAACACTCTCTTTCATATAGGGCTAAGTTCTCATTTGGCATCTTTAGTCAAAAGGACAATAGCATTGTCGCCAAATCTTATATAAGATCAGTCCGCTCTCCTAGTTTCTTTCCTTGTCCTGACGATTATAGCTCGCACAACTTGTCATTTTTTAACTGATCAAGCAGGTGTAGCTTCCTGAATCGCGACAACAACCTTATCTCATATTTTTGCTTTTTTTGCTGTAGAGGACTTTATTATCCTGATTATCTTAGCTTTCTTTGCTCAGCTATTATCAGCCACTACCACAACAGATTCGTTTTGTAACATTATAAAAACCTAGAATATAAAAACTATAAAACTTTAACTAATTTTCGTCTTTTCAACTTGCTCATCGGCGTAGTCTCTCTTATCAAAACCTTATCTCATAATTTAGATTCGTTTTTTTCATCATGAGCATAATATTTCTTTCTTACTACAAATCTCTTTTTATACAAAGGATGCGTTTTGACAGTTCTAACCCAAACTATACGAGTAGTACTTACTTTATCGCTAATTACCTCTCCGGTAAGTTCCTTGATATTTTTATTTCATATTATTGTCATATTTTTCTGTTATTTTAGATTTTAAAACAGTATTTACTCTAGCTATTTTTTTGCGAGTATCACCTATTTCACTAGTTTTTTTCAATCCACGGATAGAGTTTTTCATCTTAAAAGAATACAATTCTGATTTCATTTTTTTTCTCATCAGTACGAGTTCTTTTGGTGATTTATCAGACAACTCCTTCATAAACAATCACTTACCTTTCATTTTCAATAATTTGAATAAAATAAAACACTACCTAATCTCTCATTTTGTAATAACCCTAGTCTTTATCGGCAATTTTTTTCAAGCAGAAATCAAAACTTTTTGAGCCTGCTCAGGCGACAATCAAGTAAGTTCCAAGATTATTCTTCATTTTCTAACAGCTGCAGCATATATATCAACATCTCATTTTCAGGTACCCATAGGCATTTCCAATCACTTTTTTGTAAGAGGAACATCAGGGAATACTCTAAACCAAAGCTGTCATACTTTTTTAATATTTCTAACAACAACCTTTCTAGCTGCTTCTAGCTGCTTATTGGTAAGATATCAACTCGTAGTTGCCTTGAGTCAATATTCTCAAAAAGACATATAACTTCATCTTACGCTTTTTCCTTTCAAAGGTTTAACGTGTCTTTTTCTAAATTTCCATCTTTTGGGAGTTAATAACATTTTACTTGATACAAATTATTAAAAACTAACTGGTTTTTTTGCTTTCTTTTTATTTCAATACAAAGTTCACTTCTCTATCCACACTTTTACTCACAAAACTCAATATTTTGTCATCGCTTGTAAATAATGATAGTCTATATCAGATCTAAACGTCTGTAAAGAAACCCTTCAATCGATAAACTTTTCTGTTCTTGCTATATCTGATCCATTTAATCTTCATCATATCTGTATTTTTGCTCACAATGCTCATTTCTCAAGTATTTTTGCTAAAGTATTTTTAGCTACTTTTCTATAAGGCATTCTGGCTTCCAGTTGTGCAGCTATAAACTCACCCATTACTCTAGCCGACAATTCTGGTAGTCTAACTTCCTTGATATTTATTTTAAATTCTTTTCAGAAAGTTTTTTTCAAAGCATCCTCAGCTTCTTTTATTTTTATTCATTGTTTTCACATAATTACACCTACCTTTGAAGCAAATATTATAATCTCTCACTCTCTAGCAGTTTTACGTATAACAACTTTGGATATACCAACCCTTGGGAAGGTTTTATCTATAAATCTTCTAAGTTTTATGTCTTCAACAAAAAAGTCAGCACTAGCCATTTTAGTTTTTGCAAACCATTCAGCTGGCCAAGACTTCATTATTCATACTCTCATTCAAATTGGATTGACTTTTTGTCACATAATTAAATTTACATTAGTATTTAAAATAAGACGCAAATCCCGCCATTGCGGGGTAACGTCGTTTTTATCCCGCTTTAGCGTTGGATAAAACAACTTTCACAAAAGCTCTATGTTTTATTATATAATTTACTCTCGATCTAGATACAAATCTTATCCTTTTTATTTTTGGTCACCTTCAAACCTCTATGTTCTTGATACACAAATCTTCCAATTTTAATCATGCATTTGTAGCATTGCTCATAGCAGATTTGATAACTTTATATAGTATTTTAGCAGTCCTTTTGGGTATAAATTGCAAAGCATCTAATGCTTCTTGAGCTTTTTTTCATTTAACCAACTTTGCCATCAAAGACAATTTCTTATCAGATGTCAAAGCATATTTTAAGGTAGCTTCAGCAGTATTACTCATGATCAAATATATAAATAATAAATTTAATTCAGAATTCAGAATTTAGAATTCAAATTTTTAAAAGGGATGTCATCTAAATGTCCTAGTGGGAACAAATTCACCAAGCCTATGTCATATCATATCTTCAGTAACATAAACACTCACAAATTGCTTTCAATTGTGGACAGCAAAAGTAAATCAAACCATAGGCGGCACTATATGACACGCTCTATCCCATATTTTAACTACTTTTTTTTCTCATCATTCTGTCATCTTGTTGACCTTGTTCAAAATCTTTTCATTCACATAAAATCACTTTTTAAGAGATCTTGCCATCTATTTAGCAGTCTTAAACAAATAAAATTTGTATCTAAATACACATTCGAATTAATTTTTTGTTCTCTTAGAAACAATAAATTTTGTAGATCGTTTCTTATTCTTTCTGGTCTTGATTCATGAACCAACCAATTTTCAACTAAATGATTTTGGCCCCCTCTTTGATCAGATTGGAGAGTGTCATTCTCATCATCCATGTGGATGATCAACTGGATTCATATTTTTTCAAAGTATATGTGGTTTCTTCCCGAGTCGTCTCTGTCTTCACGCTTTTCAGATAACAACATTTTTGTGTTGTTCATTGCCTATTTCTCATATAGTAGCTCGGCAATTTTCATTAAATTTTCTTACTTCTCATGATGGCAATTTAACAAAAACCAATTTCTGCAGTTCATCTTTTCAAACAATACTTGCCATAGTTCAAGCAGACTTTATAAGTTTTCACTTGCTAAATGGCGTGATTTCCAAACAAAACACATTCATACCTTCTGGAATATCCTTTAACTGTTTTCTACTCCCTGCTTGTATTGGGGCAGTATCTCCATTGAGCACAGTGTCTCAAATCTTTATATTTTTCCATGCCAAAACATATCTTTTTTCTCAATCAGCATAGGATATCAAAGCTATTCTAGCACTTCTATACGGGTCATACTCTACGCTCAAAACCTTTGCAGGTACAGCAGCTTTGTCATAACCCTTAAAATCAACTATTCTATAAAGTCTTTTGTGGCCTCCTCACATAAATCTAGATGTAATTCTTCATTTGTTGTTTCTTCATCAAGTTTTACCCAAAAAAACTGTTAATCATTTTTCTGGCTTGGTTTTGGTGATATCGCTAAAATCATATCATACCATGAAACGTCTAGATGGAGTATAGGGCTTGTACTTCTTTATGGGCATTGAATCATTTCATATATTTAAAATTTTACACTCAAATCTCTATCTTATCTTTTTTATTCAGAGTAATAACAGCTTTCTTATAAGATTTTCTGACTAATTTTTTTTGACCTCTTCATTTAAATGTCACGTTTACAACATTAATTTTTAATGGAGTCACCTTGTACAAATAAATTATAGCCTCTTTAATATCATTCTTATTTGCATCTTTATGAATCTTAAAATAATATTTATTTACAGACTCTTGCTGCTTATAAGTTTTTTCTGTAATCATAGGAGCAAGAATAATGTCATAAGTAGAAAACTTCTTAATAGCTTTTGTAGCTGAGTTTTTCTTTGCTCTTTGTTGTAATATTTCTTTAAATGTCATCTATATATTATATCTGATAAATTATTTGTTTATTTTCTCCAAAGCTGACTGTAGAAACAATATTTTATTGTGATACATCAAATCACGAGGATTGATATAGTCAACTAATATGTATTTTACATTTGCAATATTTTTAAAAGACTTCTCTGCTATTAAATCTCTCTTATCCATAACAAAAAGAACTTTATTTTTTTCTATTCAGATGTTTTTCAAAACAGAAATAGCACTCTTTGTTTTCATTTCTTTTACATCAAACGCATCCAATCATATAATTTCATTATCTTTTGCTTTCAATGATATAAGTCAGTTTATAGCGAGTCTTCTAGCTTTTTTATTCATAGATTTTGAAAAGTTTCTATTTGATCTAGGACCAAAAGCTACTCATCATCATTTTCTAATCGGAGATCTTTTTTCTCATGCTCTAGCATTTCAAGTTCACTTTTGTTTGAACAATTTTTTATTTGATCAAGCAACCTCTCATCTAGTTTTTGTATGAGCAATACTCGCGCGAGCATTGGACACTTGATATAAATAATGTTCATGTAACAAATTTGAATTTACAGGAGAATCAGAAAAAATACTCTCATTTAATTGTATTTTTGAGACAACCTTTCATTCTTTGTTATAAATATCTACAGAGTATACCATCTTCATAAACGCAAAATCATAAAATATTATTCTATAACAAACTTCAATAAACCATTGTATGCACCAGGCAAAGATCATTTAACAATAATTAAACTTTCTTTATCAGAATCAACAAAATCAAGTATTTGGATATTTTTCAATGTTATTTTTTCATCTCACATATGTCATGCATGAGGATGTCACTTCAAAGTTCTTCTTGGCTTTCTATTACCCATAGAACCTACATGTCTATGAAATTTTGAACCATGTGTTTTGGGTCATCAGTCTAAGTGGAATCTCTTCACAGCTCACTGATATCATTTTCATTTTGAGTATCATATCACGCTAACTGTTTTTACATCTTTCAATAAATCCTGGTTTATAACCTTTCAAGCCTCGTGTGATTGTGTAAATGTATCATCAACATCAAATTCAGTAACCATCTTATAATCAATCTTTTTTCATTTCTCTTTTTTTAGTTCTTTTTTTTCTACACCAATAACTGCTGAAATATATCAGTCCTTTGCTTCATTTTTATATCTTACAATCTCCTGTGGCATAATCTTCACTATTGTAGCTGGAGTATGTTTATCTTCAACCCACAATCTTGTCATTTCTTTTTTTTGCACTACAAGACCTCACTTAGTATTTTTCATCATCAAAATTCATTAATTAAAATACCTTCACATCAACCAAAACTCAAACAGGAATAGACAAATTTTGTAAATATTCTATTGTTTTTGATCATGTTTCTACAACATCTATAAGCCTAGAATAAGTCATTCTTTCAAATTGCTCTCTAGAATCCTTATACTTAAAGTTTGATTTTAACACAGTATAAAGTTTTCTTTTTTTAGGCAATGGTATAGGTCATTTTACAGTTGCTCATGATTTTATAAGCAAAGAAACCACCTTTCCCATAGAAGATTCCAACATTTTGATATCATAACTCTTCAACTTTATTCTCAATTTTGGAGTTTGATCTTTCTTTGTAATTGACATAGAAAACAATTATTCAAAATAAATATAAATTATTGCTTAGGCAAAATTTACAAAAAGACAAGCCACGAATCGCTCCGCGGCAAGTCCATATTATTCATTAATTTTTGTAATTACTCACGCTCCAACTGTCCTACCTCATTCTCTGATAGCAAATCTATCTCATGCTTCCATAGCAACTGGATATATAAGTTCTACATCTATTTTTGCATTATCTCAAGGCATAATCATTTCTGTGCCAGCTTTTAGAGCAACAGTTCATGTTACATCTGTAGTTCACAAAAAGAATTGTGGTCTGTAACCTCCCATAAACGGAGTATGTCTTCATCCTTCTTCCTTTTTCAAAACATACGCTTCAGCTTCAAACTTTTTATGAGCTTTTACTGAACCTGGTTTACACAAAACTTGTCACCTTTCTATCATTTCTTTATCTATACCTCTCAAAAGTAATCACACATTCATACCAGCATCTGCCTGATCAAAAGATTTGTGAAACATTTCTACTCAAGTAATAACTGTTTTTTTTGGGTCCATACCAAGACCGATTACTTCTACTTCATCGTTCATTTTTACGACACCCCTTGTTATTCTTCATGTAGCAACAGTTCATCTTCCTTTAATAGAAAACACATCTTCAACTGGCATCAAGAAAGGTTTATCAATATCTCTTTCTGGAATAGGTATATAAGTATCTATTGCATTAAGTAATTCCCAAATACATTTTGCAGCTCATTCTGCATCTGTTGGATTTTCCAAAGCCTTCAAAGCAGAACCTCTAATAATAGGCACTGGCTTATCTATTCCATATCATTGTTTCTTCAAAAGATCTCTAATTTCTTCTTCTACAAGATCAAGCATATCCATATCATCAACCATGTCGCATTTATTTAAAAATACAACTACAGATGGAACATTAACTTGTTTAGCCAAAAGAATATGTTCTCTTGTTTGAGGCATAGGTCAATCAGTACCAGCAACAACTAATATTGCTCAATCCATCTGCGCAGCTCATACTATCATATTTTTTACATAATCGGCATGTCCTGGACAATCTATATGTGCATAGTGTCTAGCCTCAGTTTCATATTCTACGTGTCTTGTATTGATAGTAATACCTCTCGCCTTTTCTTCTGGAGCATTATCAATTGCATCATAAGCCATAAATTTAGCTCATCATTTTGTAGCGCATACTGCTGTAATAGCTGCCGTCAATGTTGTTTTTCAGTGGTCTACATGTCCGATAGTACCAACGTTAACATGTGGTTTGTTAGCCATTTTAATAATAATTATAGATTAAAAAAGAAAAATTTTGTATAATAAAATAATTCAGAAACAAAATCAAGTAACATACTAAATAAGATTTCCAGAACAAATTTCAATAGATTTTTTTAAAAAAATATCTATCTCGGATAAACGATAGTCACTAACCAATGTTAAGCTATACATTTATTTACCGAAACTCACTCTACAAGTAATTAACCTTAGTCAAAAGATCATTGTACTCATAGACATAACGTTGATCTTCTCATACCCATGTTAGCTAAGTAGACTTTATAGTCATACTTAGACGACAACGTTTATAAGATTCTCATCTAACAAAGTTGAAACAAATTCTTGCCTTGCAATCAATTACATTCGGGGATGCGGGACTCGAACTCGCGACCCCTTGGTCCCAAACCAAGTACTCTAGCCATCTGAGCTAATCCCCGATAATTTTTTTAGTGGTGGGCATAGGTGGACTCGAACCACCGACCTCGTCCTTATCAGAGACGCGCTCTAACCAACTGAGCTATATGCCCACATACCTTCAGTCTAATTTTTATTTTAATTTAATGGTGCCAAGAGGCAGAATTGAACTGCCGACACAAGGCTTTTCAGGCCTCTGCTCTACCACTGAGCTACCTTGGCATACATTTGATTTTTTTGATACAAAAAAACAAGAAACGTAATGCGTTATATAATTATGTACGTTTTAATTTCAAGTCAAAATGCTCAAAAAAAATCTGATTCAATTTTTTTGATTTGTTATAAGTTTTGAGGATATGAAACTTTACCTTGTTTTTTGGAATAGAAAATTTATTTTAAAAACTCGCACATTTAGACTAAATAAATATTAAACATGATAGATCCCAAATCGCTTGACTCCAAACGACAAAAAAAGCGAAAAGAAAGCTGAATTTATAAAGTCGTTGAAGATAGCAAAAAAGAAAAATTTTATATCCTAGATATGTTCCCCTATCCTTCAGGGGCTGGATTGCATGTATGACACCCCAAATGATATATAGCCAGTGACACCATAGCAAGAAAAAAAATGCTTCAATGATACAACGTCCTACATCCTATGTGATTTGACACATTTTGATTATGAACGGAAAACTACGCTATAGAACACAAGATGAAGCCACAGGATGTAGCAAAACAGAATATAGAAAACTATATCAAGCAGCTTGAAATGTTTGGGACTACATACGATCGATCTAGATCTGTAAATACAGCCGATCCAAAATATTTTAAATGGACACAGCGAATTTTTCTAAAAATGTATAATCATTATTATGATGAAACTTTGAACAAAGCAATGCCTATTACAGATCCAAGCAGACAGGAACGTCTTGCATACGTAGACTACAAGCCCATTAACCGATGTCCTAGTTGTATGACAGGACTCGCAAACGAAGATCTCGATGATGGTAAATGCGAACGCTGTGGAAGTCAGGTAGAACAGAAACCAATGAAACAACGAGTACTTAGAATCACCAAATACGCACAAAGATTAATTGATTGACTAGACAAACTAAACCGAGAAGAATCTATGAAAGATCTTGAAAGGAATCGGATATGAAAATCTGAGGGAACTCAATTTAAAATGAACATACAAAATTCTGAT